>NZ_JAGBIX010000005.1:0-139592 GCF_017934775.1 Kandleria sp.
AACACAGGAGGTTTCATCTTTTTTAGTTAAATACGAAAAAAGATGATTACTAAGATATACTCAGTAATCATTTTACTGTTTATATAGATAAAATTGAGGGTAGTGTATTAGTGCTATGTGCTATAGATTTTTGACACTACCAATTTATTGAAGAGGGATGTTTATGAAAATACATGAAGTAAAAGAAAAATGTTATCTGGAAACATTGGAAGAATCGATTACCAATGTGGAGATGGTTATTAACCATCTTGAAAAGCTCGCGTTAAGAGAAGGGGAGTTTGCGAGTCATATTTTAAGAAAAGATCGCATTATCTCCATATTACACCTTGAATTAGCATTAGCTTCTTACTGTGTCTTATTAAGGAAGATGAGAGAAAATCAGATGATTATCTATAATGATAAATTAAGAGCAGATATCAATTCGATTATTCATTCTAATCGCTTTGAATATTTTGGAAGCTATATTATTGTTCATTCACAAAAAGGAAAAGAGGAAGTAGATCTTCACTCGCTATTGCGTTATGGGAAATCTATTCTAAAAGAAAATGAAGCCTGATTTTGAAATCAAGGCTTTTCCATTGAATTTGTATAGAGATAATGTTATCATTTCATCAGTAAATGGAGGATTAAGGAAATGAAAAAAAGACCTATAGTTTTATGTATCTTAGATGGTTATGGACTTACTTCCCGTGTGGATGGTAATGCTGTAAAATTAGCAAATACACCAAATTTGGATGATTTGATGGCTATGTATCCAACAACTACAATTCAGGCATCTGGAAATGCTGTTGGTTTACCAGAAGGACAGATGGGAAACTCTGAAGTAGGACATATGAACATCGGAGCTGGTCGTGTTGTTTACCAGTCATTAACTCTTATTAATAAAGCTGTTGAAGATGGAGAATTCTTTGAAAACGAAGAATTCCTAGCAGCGATCAAACATGCAAAAGATCATGGATCTAAATTACATATCTGGGGATTATTATCAAGCGGTGGTGTTCACTCATTCAATGAACATATCTATGCTTTATTAACTCTTGCTAGAAGAGAAAGACTTGAAAAAGTTTATGTACATGCTTTCTTGGATGGTAGAGATGTTGCTCCAGATAGCGGACTTTCATTTGTAGAAGAATTAGATGCTAAAATGAAAGAAATCGGTGTTGGAGAAATCGCTTCAATCTCTGGACGTTACTATGCAATGGATAGAGATAAGAGATTCGACCGTGTTGATTTAGCTTATAAAGCAATCGCTGAACATGAAGGACCAAGCTTCACTGATCCAGTTCAGTTCGTAAAAGATTCTTATGCTAATGAAGTATATGATGAATTCGTTGTACCAGGATATAATAGCAACGTAGATGGTGCTGTAGAAAATGATGATGCAGTTATCTTCGCTAACTTCAGACCTGATAGAGCAATTCAGATGGCAACTGTTATTACTAATCCAGAATTCTATGCTGATAAGGGTTATGTACCAGCAGTGAAGAGAGAAAATATTTATTTCGTATCAATGATGAAATATGCTGATAGTGTAAAGGGTCATATCGCCTTCAAGCCACAGGTATTAACTAACGTTCTTGGTGATTACTTATCAGCTAAAGGTATGAAGCAGTTAAGAATTGCTGAAACTGAAAAATACGCACACGTAACATTCTTCATGGATGGTGGTGTCGATAAAGAAATCGAAGGTGCAAAAAGAGACCTTATTAATTCTCCAAAAGTTGCTACTTATGACTTACAGCCAGAAATGTCAGCTTATGAAGTTAAAGATAAGTTAATTGAAGAATTAGATTCAGGTGAATTTGATGTTGTTATTGTCAACTTCGCAAACTGCGACATGGTTGGACATACAGGAATCATCCCTGCTGCTATCTCAGCTGTTGAAACAGTTGATGAATGCGTTGGTGAAGTTTATGACAAAGTATTAGAATTAGGTGGAACAATGTTAATCACTGCTGACCATGGTAATGCTGAAACATTATTAGATGAAGAAGGTAACCCATTCACAGCTCATACAACTAACGTTGTACCTCTAATCGTAACTAACTCTCATATCGCATTAAAAGAAGGCGGTAAATTAGGAGATTTAGCACCAACAATCTTAACATTATTAGGATTAGAAGTTCCTGAAGAAATGACAGGTAACGTATTAATCGATAATGAACCAGATTGCTTCCAGTAATCTTAAAAGTGCAGCATTGCTGCACTTTTTGTTTTTCAAGAAATATGCTATGATGTAAACACGAGACTAAAGGGGGGAACACGATGAAAAAATCATTCATTTTAATAATCTGTTTCCTTCTTCTTTTAGGATGTACAAGCAGTGCAAAAAAAGAGAAGGTAACAGGAATAAAAGAAATACAATATAAGGCATTGAAAAAGAAGATGTCTCAAAATGTAGAATTCATGGTCTACATTGGAAGACCGGATTGTGGAGACTGCATGGCCTTTAAGCCTATATTAGAAGAATATCTTGCTAAAAATAAGAACGCAGGATTATATTATCTTAATACGAAAGCCTATCGTGATGCAGCCAAGAAAAAAGATGCCACAAAAGAAGAAAAAGATTTCTATGATAATCTCTATAAGACCTTTGAAATTGACTGGACACCAACATTAGAAGTCATTTCCAATGGCAAGATTGTAAAACAGTACAAGTATCTTGATGAAGCTTATTATGAAATAAAAGATCGTGCTAAACAGATTGAAAAACAGAAAGAGTTTGTAAAGAAATTTAAGACATTTATGGATGACTATTTTAAGGAGGATGCTTCATGAAATGTCCACACTGTCATAATGAAGTAAAAGATGAAGCACGCTATTGTCCACATTGTGGATATCATCTACATGAACAGAAACCATCTATACCAGTATATCGCTATGTGATCGGAGCAGTCGCAGTTGTTGTATTTATCTTTTACACATTGGCCATGACAATGTTAAATCAGTATTTTATCAAGCCTCAAATCAGCAACACTATTGGGACAACTGTTAAGGGAGAAGGTACTTTCTTAAAAAGCTATACGTCCCTTGATGAATTTAATAAAGCCTTCGATAATGCGGACAAGTTTATTTCACCAATTAAAGATTATAATCAATCATTAAGCAAGACCTACGGCCTTACTTTTACGACAAGCTATACTTTCCGTTATTATTCTAATGAGAATCTTAAAGTAAAGATTATTAATAAAGCTATCATCAATAAAGACGTCAGTCTTGAGATAGTAAGAGAATATGATCGTACAAAGACTTATGATGAAGAGATGCTTACATTATCAAAATCAGGATGTCTTCTTTTTGATGATCTTAAGATGAAAGACTTAAAGCCCTATATCTTAAAAATGACAACGAAAAAAACATATCAGAGTCTCCTGAATGCATTTGAAGAGAAACGTACATTGTTTGAAAATAAGGAAGGACTTGGTCATTACGGGGTAGGTGCCTATCTTGAAGGTGGATCTCTTGTCTACTATCCTGATGGACAATCATATCGAAGTGTACTTGAAATCTATAAAAACAAAAACTATCGTTTAGCGCGATAGTTTTTTTCAGGTGTCATATATATAGTTATATGATATAATGAAGTAAGACGTGTCTTACAATTAATATAGGATAATAATTTGGGGAATGTATAGATATGTTTGAATGAGATGTTTTTGGAAGGTGAATATTTAATGAGAAAGGATATGGTCAACACTGTCATTGAAAAAACACGACAGATAATTGAAAGCTTCTGGAACAAGGAAGTGGAACCCTTAGATGATTTTCTTTCTGATGAAGTTATCTATATAGGACCTTTCAGCGGTCAGTTTGTACACGGCAAGAAGGAAACACTGAATCTACTGAAAGGAACAAGGGATGAATTAACAAGCTGTGAATTACGTAATGAAGAGTTTTACCCGATTGTTAATGAGAATCATACATGTGTAGTATGTGGACGCTACATCAGTATGAGCAATAAGAATAATAAGGAATTGTTCTATCAGGGACAACGTGTAACTGTCATTTGGGTATTGACGAAGGATAAGGAACTTAAAATTACGCATATACACTTGTCATCAGGAAACAAATACTATAATGGAAACAAGGAATTCCCACAGGGTCTTAGCAAGCTTGCTTATAATTATCTACAAGATCAGATCTATGCAAATAAGAATAATGATCTGATTCATGTAAAGGATGATAAGAAACAGATTCGTCTGATCAGCTTAGGGGATATTGAATATGCGATGGCATTGGGACATGATACAGTCATCTATATGAACAATGAAAATATCCACGCTAAAATCACATGGAAGAATTTCTTGGAATTGCTTGATAATCGTTTTATTCAGGTACACCGCTCTTATGTTATACAAAAGAGCTGTGTAAAACTAATCGGCAAAAAGTTCTTAGAAATGCAGTCGGGTGATAAAATACCTGTTCCAGCTAAGAATATGAAGAGCGTTTTCTATACTTTGACACAAAAAGAGGAAAAAGGACAATAAACCTTTTCCTTTTTTCGTTATTGACTAAAAAACAATGATAAATTATAATTGCTAAAAAGAGTAGGAGATAAACTATGAGCTGGAAAGATAATCTTAAGAACGTAGAACCATATGTGGCTGGAGAACAGCCTAAAGATAAAAAATTAATTAAACTTAATACCAATGAGAATCCATATGATCCAGGTGAAAAAGTGAATGAAGCCATCAAGAGCTTCGATGCCTCTTCACTTTCTCTTTATCCTGATCCAGAAGCAACAGGCTTAAAGGAAGCGTTGGCTTTATATCATGGTGTCAATGCTAATCAGATCTTCTTAGGCAATGGCTCTGATGAAGTGTTAGCCTTGATCTTTTTAACATGCTTCAATGGTGAAAAGCCAATTCTATTCCCAGATATTACATATTCATTTTATCCAGTATATTGTCATCTGTTTGATATTCCTTATACACAGATTCCATTGGATGAACAGTTCCGCATTAACAAAGAAGACTACTATGTAGAAAACGGGGGCGTTATTTTCCCTAATCCTAATGCACCAACTGGAGCTCTTCTTTTTGTAGAAGATATCAGAGATATCCTTCTCCATAACAAAGATAGCGTTGTAGTGATTGATGAAGCCTACATTGACTTTGGGGGAGAAAGCAGCGTTAAGCTATTAGAGGAGTTTGACAATCTCCTTATCACACAGACCTTCTCTAAATTCCGTTCTTTAGCAGGAATCAGATTAGGAGTTGTGATCGGTAATGAATATTTGATTTCACGTCTTAATGATGTAAAGAATTCCTTTAACTCCTATCCACTAGATCGACTTGCTCAAGCCATCGGAAAAGCGAGCGTGATGGATAGTGATTATATTAAAGAGAACGCTAAAAAGATCATTGCGACAAGAGAGAGAGTTGCTGCTCGCTTAAAGGAACTTGGTTTCGTTATGCCAGAAAGTCGCTCTAACTTTATTTTTGTCAAGCATCCATCCTATGATGCCAACAAGCTCTTTAAAGAGCTAAGAGACCAGCATATTCTTGTTAGACATTTTAATGCGCCACGAATTGATCAGTATTTACGTATTTCAATTGGTACTGATGAACAGATGGATGAATTATTAAAAGCGATTGAGAACCTAGAGGTGTAAAAACACCTCTTTTTGCTTGTATAGGAAGATAATTTTTCGCATAATGTTAAAGCAATATTTTATAATTATGCTATAATGTACACGTATAGTGGTCAGGAGGAATAATTATGGAGGATTATGAAGTTGTATTAGTATCAGGAATGTCAGGCGCTGGCAAGACATTAGCAATGGCAGGTTTTGAAAACATGGGGTATTATTGCATGGATAATTATCCGGTAGCCCTATTAGAAGTATTTGGAGATCTATTGAAATCTTCAAGCTTTGAACCAGCAAAGATTGCGATGGCAGTACGCCTTCACGATGCATTGGATGCGATTCGTATTCTTTCTAATGTCGATCATATAGCTCTAAGTGTCATTGTTTTAGATTGTGATGATGAAACACTCTTGAAGCGCTATAAACAGACAAGACGCTCTCATCCGATGATGATTGCCAATATGGCATCAACTTTAACAGAAGCTATTCAGCTTGAAAGACGTCAGTTTGAACGTATGAAATCACAGGCTCATAAGGTCATTGATACGACATTATTAAAGCCAAAGGCTCTTCAGGATATTCTAGAATCATCATTCTTTGAAGAACAGCGAGATGTCTTTAGAGTCAGCTTTGTTTCATTTGGCTACAAGTATGGTGTACCAAAAGATGCCGATTTAATTCTAGATGTACGTTTTCTTCCTAATCCGTTCTATGTGGAAGAACTTCGTCCAAAGACTGGTAATGATGTAGACGTCTACAACTATGTCATGGAAAAAGAAAGTACAAAGGAATTTGTAAAGAGAACAACAGAATATTATGATTATCTTCTATCGGAATATGAAAAAGAAGGTAAGATGCAAGTAATTGTAGGAATCGGATGCACTGGCGGACAGCACCGCAGTGTTACACTTACAAATTATTTTGCCAACTATTATAGTCAGTATTATCAGGTGTATAAATATCACCGCGATGCTGACCATTAAGGAGTGAACACAGCATGCTTTCTTTTGCGAGAAAGGTAAAAGAAGAAATTGTATTTAATGATTTTGATGTCGATTGTTCAAAAGCTTTGCTTTGTGCCTTGATCAAGGTTACAGGAACATTGCACTTAGGCAATGGCATGTCTTTAACAATACGTACAGAAAATGCCAAGATTGCCTCTAAGGCACATAAGCTTATCAAGGAAATCTATCATCCACAATTGGAATTTAGAGTTTCTAAGAAGATGAAACTTAACAAGAACAACGTCTATATCTTAAGAGTCTCTAAGGCACGTGTGATTCTTGATGATCTTCATCTTATGGATGGACTAGGTTTTCCTATTGTCCCATCACAAGAAATTCTTCATTCATCAGATACTAAAAGAGCCTATCTTGCAGGAGTCTTTCTAGCAAGTGGGTCAGTAAACAATCCGGATACATCAAATTATCATCTTGAAATGAATGTCAATGATCAGCAGCATGCTGATTTTATTGCCAAACTCATGAATGAATATGAACTGAATGCCAAAGTCATTCAGCGTCGTAAAAAATATGTAATCTATCTTAAATCAGCAGAGAAGATTGGTGACTTTCTTCGTGCCATTGGGGCAAGCTCTTCAGTCATGGAATTTGAAATGACAAGAATTGATCGATCAATGGCCAATACTGTCAACAGATGGAATAACTGCGATATTGCTAATGAGATGAAAGTCATGTCAGCAGCAGAAAAGCAGATTGAAGATATCGCTTATGTCATTGATAAGGCAGGAATAGAAATACTAGATGAAAAGACTGCCATCGTTGCTAATATTCGTCTAGAAAATCCGGAACTGTCTTTAAATGAATTGGCAGATGTCTACTTTGAAAAAACAGGAAAGACTATTTCTAAGTCTGGGCTACATCATCGATTCAGAAAGATCAAGGATGAAGCTAATAAACTCAAGCATATGGAGGAGTGATTTTTTGACAACAATCGAAAAGCGATTTGGTATGCGTATTCGTGAACTGCGCATGCTGCAGGAAATTTCTCAAGAGGAGCTGGCGTGGAGATGTCAGCTTTCTAAAAATTATGTCTCTGATGTAGAAAGAGGACGTAGAAATGTCTCATTAAAAGCTATTGAAAAATTTGCAAAAGGTCTCGATGTTAAACTGGAAGACCTTTTTCGATAAAAGGAGATTCTATGGATATACTTGTTATATTGTTAATCGTATTAATTGTCTTGCTGCTATTATCATCAGTGATTTCATTTATTATTTATTTATGGCCATTGCTTTTGATTGCAGCTATCGTCTACGCAATTGTGAATGCTTTTAAAAAGCCACATGAAGAAGAAGTAGAGATACATGAAGAAAATCCAGATATCATCGATGTAGACTACACAGTCGTCGATGAAGAAGAAAAAAAGGAGCAATAAGATGATCTGTTCACATTGTGGAGCTGAAAACCGCGATGATGCCTTATTCTGCAGTCAGTGCGGTCAGCCAATTTCAAGAGCAGTCTGTCCTAACTGTCATCGTGAAGTATCAAAAGATGCATCATTTTGTCAGTATTGTGGATATGCATTAAAACAAGATAACGGTGCAGTGTGCCCGAAGTGCCAGCATGTCAATAACCCAGGAGTTGGCTATTGTGTGCAGTGCGGTACAAAATTAAATCAGTCTGCTACTGAATATAGAATGGAATATATAGAAAAAAACGTAGAAGCAGTGGATTCAAAGATTCACTGGAGCAAAGTGCTAAGAATTTTTCTTGTCTTTGTTCTTGTAACAGTTTTCTGCTACATAATTCTAAAATCAACTCATGGCGTACAGGTCACTGACATGCCAAAGAACGCTATGGTGGTAAAATAAGAGAGGTTAATATGTTAGTAAGAGAGATACTTGAAGCAACAAAAGGAACCCTTCTTTCAGGTCGTGAGGACGATATAATCGAAGGGTTTACACAAGATTCAAGACAAGCAAAAGAAGGAATGATGTACATTCCTTTAAAAGGAGAAAATCATGATGGACATGATTTTATCGCTTCTGCCTTCGACAATGGCGCTAGCGCCATTATTACCGAAAAAGAAGTGAACTATCCTGACAAGAATGTCATTCTTGTCAAAGATACATTAAAAGCTCTAGGAGATATGGCTCGCTATGTGCGTATTCATTCTCATGCGATTGTTGTGGGGATTACGGGCAGTGTTGGTAAGACAAGCACTAAGGATATGATCTACAGTGTTGTAAGTGAACATTTCAAGTGCTTGAAGACGCTTGGAAATTATAACAACCATATCGGTTTACCGTTGACTATTCTTCGCTATAAGGATGAAGAAGCAATGGTGATCGAAATGGGAATGAACCATCTTGGAGAAATTGATTATCTGACAAATATTGCCTTGCCTGATGTGGCAGCTATTACCAATGTCGGGACAGCGCACATCGGTGAAGTGGGATCTAGAGAAAATATTCTTAAGGCCAAGATGGAAATTACTCATGGTCTAAAGAAAGATGGTGTTCTAGTCATCAACCATGACAACGATATGCTTTCTACTGTAAAAGAAGATGGCTTCACATTAAAAGGTATCGGTATTGATGATCAAGCAGATCTTATGGCACAAGATGTCATCTTAAATGAAGATTCTTCTTCATTTAAGATTGAAGTAGAAAATAAGCTTTACGATGTTCATGTACCAGTTGCTGGAAAACACTTTGTCTACAATGCGTTAGTGGCCATTCAGGTAGGATTGTCGCTAGGTGAAAGCATTGAAGAATGTATTCATGGTGTAGAACATTTTGAATTAACGAAGAAGAGAGCTGATCTTATTGAAGTAAAGAATGGCATGAAAGTCTTTGATGGGACATACAATGCCAACTTGGATTCAATGATTGCTTCTATTGATGTCCTTTCTGCCTACAAGGAAAGAAAGGTTGCGATTTTAGGTGATATGCTTGAACTTGGTGAGTATGAAGAAGAACTTCATAGAGAAGTTGGAAAGCATCTTGTCGAAAAGAATATTGATTTAACACTTGCGGTAGGAGAAGCTTCGGAGTATATTATCGATGAAGTCAAGAAAGCTGGACGTAATGGCTATCATTTTAAAAACAAAGAAGAAATGATTAAGGCTATGCATGAATTACTTAATGAAAATGATGTTATTCTAGTAAAAGCGTCCAATGGTATGGGTTTAAAAGAAGTCGTAGATGATTTAAAAGGAGAATAATTTATGAAATTACTTTTAGTCTGTGGTGGACAATCAACAGAACATAGTGTATCGAGAATGTCATGTACTAATATTAGAAAGAAGATTGATGATACACGCTACGAGGTAACTGTATTAGGTATCGATCAGGAAGGTACTTGGTATCATCTTGATGATGAAGTTAAAGATTATGCAAGTGATAATTGGCTTAATAATGCAAAGGAAGTAAAAGAAATCTTCGATTTCTTACGTTCTTTTGATGTTATTTTCCCTGTTCTTCACGGAATGTATGGAGAAGATGGAACTATCCAGGGATTATTTGAAATGGCTGGTGTGCCATATGTGGGATGCAGAGTCAATGATTCTGCCAATGCGATGGATAAGGTTATCACTAAGAAGTTAATCGATGCAGCAGGTATTAAACAGGTTCCTTCTCTTTATGTCAAGAAACGTTTTGATGATGAATTTGTCATTGTTAATGATGATACAACTGAAGAAAAAGATATCGTCAAGAAAGTTATGGATACATTTGGTGTCCCATGCTTTATCAAGGCTAGCCGTTCAGGTTCTTCAGTGGGATGCTATAAGGTCAACAAGGAAGAAGATATTCTTCCTAAGCTAAAAGAAGCTGGACAGTATGACCGTAAGATTCTTATTGAAAAGAGCATCAATGCGACTGAATTGGAATGTGCAGTATTAGGTAATGATGATATTATTTCATCACGTGTAGGTCAGATTCTTCCACATGGGGAATTCTATACATTTGAATCTAAGTATGAAGATGAAGAATCAGCGACTTGCATTCCAGCAAGAGTGGATCAGTCCATCCAGGATACTATCAGAAAAGAAGCAGTACGTGCATTTAAGGCTATCGATGGTCATGGATTAGCACGTTGTGACTTCTTCTTAGATAAAGATACAGGAGATCTTTACCTTAATGAGTTAAATACATTGCCAGGATTTACAAATATTTCAATGTATCCTCAGCTAATGGAAGATTTCGGTATTTCACAGGAAGAACTCATCAACCGTCTTATCGCGCTCGCATTAGAAAGATAATAGAAAAAGACGCTAAAGTATTGGCTTTAGCGTCTTTTTTCTTTTTCATTTTAAAATAATATCTCTTCCTCTTTTTAAATGTAAGCGTTATAATAAAAAAGGACGAAAAAGTAATGTTTAGGTCATTTTTTGTTTATTCCAAAATATGGGTGCTTTAATTATCTTGAAATATAAAAATATGTTTATTTTTTGTTGACATCATAAGATGTTGAGTGTAACATGTTAAGCAAGTTAATAATAAAATACGTTGATGGGAACTAGTAGAGATGAAGACAGGCAGAGAGAGGCTCTGGGTGGTGTAAAGAGCTGCTGTTGACATTTTGAACTCATCCCTGAGTGGAGCACTGAATCAAGTAGGTGGCTACGGTAATTGCGACCGTTATCACGCTAGAGTATGAACTTAAACATTTAAGCGTACTTAATGAGGTTGATGTTGTGAAGCATCAATGAACTGAGGTGGAACCACGGAGTATACGCGCTCTCGTCCTCTTTACTAGCAATAGTAGGGACGGGAGTTTTTTTATAACGTTAGGAGGAGAAATGAAGATGATGAATTACAAGAAGTATAAGAGGTTTGAGACAATTAGTTTGCCAGATCGTACTTGGCCAAACAAGCATATCGAACATGCCCCAACATGGTGTTCAGTAGATTTACGTGATGGTAACCAAGCTCTTGTTACTCCAATGAAGATTGAAGAGAAAGTAGAGATGTTCCAGACGTTAGTTGATCTTGGCTTTAAGGAAATTGAAGTAGGTTTCCCTAGTGCAAGTCAGATTGAATATGATTTCATCAGAGTCTTAATTGATGAAAACATGATTCCTGATGATGTAACTATTCAGGTATTAACACAGTGTCGTGAACATTTGATCAGAAGAACTTTCGAATGTCTTCAGGGTCTTGATCGTGCTATTGTACATATTTACAATTCCACAAGTATTCTTCAAAGAGATGTGGTCTTTAATAAAAATAAAGAACAAATTAAGCAGATTGCTATTGATGGATGTCAGCTTGTTAAAGATCTTTCTTCTGAATTCGATGGAGAAGTCATCCTAGAATATTCTCCTGAATCATTTACTGGAACAGAAATGGATTATGCGGTTGAAGTCTGTGATGCAGTTATGGATACTTGGGGAGCAAGCAAGGATAAGAAAGTCATCATTAATCTTCCTGCTACTGTAGAAATGGATACACCAAATGTCTATGCTGATCAGATTGAATATGTATCACGTAAGTTTAAAGATCGTGATCGTGTTATCTTATCATTACATCCACATAATGATAGAGGGACTGGTGTAGCTGCTACTGAATTAGCGTTGCTTGCTGGTGCTGATCGAGTTGAAGGAACATTATTTGGTAACGGTGAACGTACTGGTAATGTGGATCTTGTTACTGTGGCATTGAATATGTATGTACATGGTATCGATCCTGAATTGGACTTCTCTCATATCAATGATGTAAAAGCCATGTATGAACGTTGTACTAAGATGAAAGTTGGTCCTCGTCAGCCATATGCTGGACAGTTGGTATTTACAGCTTTCTCTGGTTCACATCAGGATGCCATTAACAAAGGTATGCATAAATATCATGAACGTGGTGAAGGTATCTGGGAAGTACCTTATCTTCCAATTGATGCAGCTGACTTAAATAGACAGTATGAACCAATCGTCAGAATCAACTCTCAGTCAGGTAAAGGTGGCGTTGCCTTTGTTATGGATACAGTCTTCGGATATCATCTTCCAAAACAGATGCAGGGTGATTTTGCTAAGGTTGTACAGTCAATCTCAGAAGCTGAAGGAGAAGTTTCTCCAGAAAGAATTTTTGATACATTTACTAAAGAATATATTGATAATGAATCTCCATTCAAATTTATTCATCAGAAACAGACTGATGAATCAGAAGATAAATCACATGAACATGAACGTAAGGTTGAATTAACAATTAGCGATCATGGTGAAGTGAAGACAATTGTAGGGTATGGAAATGGTCCAATTGATGCAGTAAAAGATGCCTTTAACTCAAATGGTTATCCATATATGCACTTATTGGATTACAGTGAACATGCCTTAACTTCAGGGTCTTCTTCAAAGGCAGCATCTTATGTACAGTTGCGTGCTAAAGGAACATCAATCACTGAATTTGGTGTAGGTGTTCATGCTGATATTACGACAGCGACAATGAAGGCTATCATTTCTGCAATGAACAGAATTCATCGTCGTTTGAATAAGCAGTAGGAGGAAAACATATGGAAAGAATGATTCTTTCGATCCTGGTGGAAAATACGCCAGGGGTTCTCAATCGTGTAGCTGGTCTATTCTCACGAAGAGGATACAATATCGATTCGCTGACAGTTGGGGAAACAAATAATCCCGACATCTCACGAATGACTGTTGCGGCAAGAGGAATGCCTGATACGCTCATTCAGATTGAAAAACAAGTAAAGAAAATTGAAGATGTTCTTGATGTCTTTGTTCTTGATGATAACAGTTCCGTCTATCGTGAACTTGTGATGATCAAGGTGAAAGCATCAGCGGCAGAGAGACAGGACATTGTCTCAATTGTCGACATCTTTAGATGTAATATAGTTGATGTGGCTCCAGATTCACTAATCATAGAAGCAACGGGGACACAGTCCAAGATTGATGGTCTATTGGCCATGTTAGATAGCTTCAAGGTCATGGAGATCGTTCGTACTGGGGTAGCTGGTATGGCACGTGGTCTCAGTGATTTTGATATAAAAAAGATGTAAAGTAATAGAGAAACAGGGGGTATATCAAATGGCTAAAATCTATTATGAATCAGATTGTGATTTAAGTTTACTAGAAGGAAGAAAGGTAGCAATTATCGGTTATGGTTCTCAGGGACATGCACATGCATTAAACCTTAAAGAATCAGGTGTAGATGTTGTTGTTGGTTTATATGAAGGATCTCGTTCAGCTGCTAAGGCTGAAGCACAGGGTCTTAAAGTAATGACAACTGCTGAAGCTTCTAAATGGGCTGACATCATCATGGTACTTATTCCAGATGAATTACAGGCTAAAACATATAAAGAAGAAATCGCTCCATATTTAAATGAAGGCGATATGCTTATGTTTGCACATGGTTTCAATATCCACTTCAATCAGATCGTTCCACCTAAGAACGTAGATATCACTATGATCGCACCTAAGGCTCCAGGACACACTGTACGTTCTACATATGTAGATGGACAGGGTACACCTTGCTTAGTTGCAGTTGAACAGGATTACACAGGAAAAGCTCATGATTATGCATTAGCATATGGTGCTGCAATCGGTGGTGCAAGAGCTGGTCTATTGGATACTACATTCAGAACTGAAACTGAAACTGACTTATTCGGTGAACAGGCTGTTCTTTGTGGTGGTGTCGTAGCATTAATGCAGGCTGGTTTCGAAGTACTTTGCGAAGCTGGTTATGATCCAAAGAATGCTTACTTTGAATGTGTACATGAAATGAAATTAATCGTTGACTTAATCTATCAGTCAGGTTTCGCTGGTATGAGACAGTCAATCTCAAATACTGCAGAATATGGTGATTACATCACTGGTCCTAAGATCATAACAGAAGATACTAAGGATGCAATGAGAAAAGTATTAAAAGATATCCAGGATGGTACTTTCGCAAAAGACTTCCTATTGGATATGTCAGCTGCAGGTGGACAGGCTCACTTCAAGGCTATGAGACAGTTAGCTGCTGAACATCAGTCAGAAAAAGTTGGTGCAGATATCCGTGCATTATACAGCTGGGCTGAAGATGATAAGCTATTAAACAACTAATCTTAGTACAACACACAAATTTTGTGTGTTGTCATAAGGAAGCAAGATCTTGCTTCCTTATGACAACATATAAAGGGGGATAAAAGAGTATATGACTAAGATGACGATGACACAAAAAATCCTTTGTGATCACGCAGGATTGGATCATGTGACTGCAGGACAGTTGATTGAGGCCAAGCTTGACCTCGTGATGGCAAATGATATTACAGGTCCGATGGCGTTGCCTATTATCGAAAAGATGGGTGGGCACGTTTTTGATAAAGACAAAGTTGTCTTTGTGCCGGATCATTTTACGCCAAATAAGGATATCAAATCAGCAGAAAATGCGAGAGATATTTTAAAATATGCGATTAAAGAAAATCTGACACATGTCATGGTGCAGGGAAAATGTGGTGTGGAACATGCCATCTTGCCTGAACGCGGACTTGTCTATGGTGGACAGTGCGTCATTGGGGCAGATTCTCATACCTGTACATATGGTGCTTTAGGAGCATTTTCAACAGGTGTTGGAACAACTGATATTGCTGCTGGAATGGTTTCTGGAACAGCATGGTTCAAGGTTCCAGAAGCAATTAAATTTAATTTGACAGGAAAGCTTCCTCAATTTGTCAGCGGGAAGGATGTCATCCTTCATATTATCGGTATGATCGGTGTTGATGGAGCTTTATATAAATCAATGGAATTTGTAGGAGAAGGCGTCAAAGAATTAAGCATGGATGATCGTTTTACTATCTGCAATATGGCCATTGAAGCAGGTGCTAAGAACGGGATCTTCCCAGTTGATGACTTAGCGAGAGAGTATATGAAAAATGCAGGGGTAGAAGACTGGAAAGAATATACTGCTGATGAAGATGCTGTCTATGAAAGAGTCATTGACATTGATTTAAGTTCAATTAGACCTACAGTCGCATTCCCACATCTTCCAGGAAATGCACATACAATTGATGAAGTAGATCAGGAAGAAAAGATCATGATTGATCAGGTTGTTATTGGTTCATGTACAAATGGACGAATGAGCGACTTAAGAAAAGCAGCTGCTGTTCTTAAAGGACATACAGTTGCTGATAATGTGCGTGTTATGGTTGTACCAGCTACACAGAAAATCTTCATGGAATGTGTTCATGAAGGATTGGTAGATATTTTTGTAGAAGCAGGATGCGCTTTCAATACACCATCATGTGGACCATGTATGGGTGGACATATGGGTGTACTTGCAAAAGGTGAAAAATGTGTCTCTACGACAAACAGAAACTTTGTCGGACGTATGGGAGATACTGAAGCATTGATTTACCTTGCTTCACCAGAAGTGGCAGCAGCTAGTGCTATTGCTGGCTATATTGCCAACCCAGAAAAAGTAGGAGGTATGAGTCATGAATAATGCACATGGAACAGTCTTTAAATATGGAGATAATGTCGATACAGATGTTATCATTCCAGCAAGATATTTAAACTCTTTTGATGCAAAAGAACTTGCATCACATGCGATGGTTGATATTGATCCTACATTTACTAAGCGTGTAAAAGAAGGCGACATCATCGTTGCACGTAAAAACTTTGGTTGCGGAAGCTCACGTGAACATGCTCCTCTTGCCTTAAAGAGCGCTGGAGTCGCATGCGTTATCGCTGATTCATTTGCGAGAATTTTCTATCGTAATGCGATCAATATTGGCTTTGCAATCATGGAATGTCCAGAAGCTGCGGCTGCCATCAATGATGGTGATGAAGTTAAGGTGGACTATACAACAGGTACTATTACTGATGTAACAACTGGACAGACATTCCAGGCACAGCCTTTCCCTGAATTTATGCAGAAGATTATTAATGTAGGTGGATTAGTGAACTACGTTAATGGAAAGAAGAGTGTCAATGAATAAACATATAACAGTGATTAAGGGTGATGGCATTGGACCAGAAGTGGTCAATGCTGCCATCACAGTCTTAAAAGGTATTGAGAAGAAATATAATCATCATTTTACTTATACAGATATCCTTATGGGTGGATGTGCAATTGATGCCTACGGTGTGCCTTTAAGAGATGAGGATGTTGCTTTTGCTAAAACAACAGATGCAATTCTTTTAGGATCAATTGGTGGCAATACCAATACTTCACCTTGGTATAAGCTTCCTTCTGATAAAAGACCAGAAGCTGGTCTTTTGAAGATCAGAAAGGAACTTGGTCTATTTGCGAACTTAAGACCTGCTGTGCTTTACCCAGAACTTCGCTATGCTTGTCCTTTGAAGGAGTCCATTAGTGAAAAGGGATTTGATATGGTCATCGTTAGAGAATTAACTGGTGGTCTTTATTTTGGTGAACGTGATACAAAGGTAATCAATGGGGAAAAAGTTGCTCATGATAATCTTGTCTACACTGAAACTGAAATCAGAAGAATTGTTAAGCGTGCTTTTGAAATTGCCTTGAAGAGAAGAAAGAAAGTCACTTCTGTAGATAAGGCCAATGTATTGGATTCTTCTCGTTTATGGAGAAGCATCGTCAATGAAGAAGCTGCTAATTATCCTGAAGTAGAAGTAGAACATATGCTAGTAGATAATGCTGCTATGCAGCTTGTCAAAGATCCAGCACAGTTTGATGTTATTCTAACTGAAAATATGTTTGGAGATATTTTAAGTGATGAAGCAAGTCAGGTTACTGGCTCAATTGGTATGCTTTCATCAGCATCACTTAGAGATGATGCATTTGGTATGTATGAACCAAGTGGTGGTTCTGCACCAGATATTGCCGGAAAGAATATTGCAAATCCAATTGCAACAATTCTTTCAGCCGCAATGATGCTTAGATATTCATTTGATTTAGATGAAGAAGCTGTCGCTATTGAAAATGCGGTAAAGAAAGTTATAGAAGAAGGATATCGTACTTTTGATATCTATAAAGAAGGAGATAAGAAAGTTTCTACTTCCGAAATGGGAGAACTTATTGTCTCAAGATTATAAGGAGGAAACATGACATGAGAAGTGATAATGTGAAAAAAGGTGTTGAAAGAGCACCTCATAGATCATTATTTAATGCACTAGGGTTCACTGAAGAAGAATTAGATCGTCCTCTAATCGGGGTTGTGAGCTCATATAATGAAATTGTACCAGGACATATGAATCTTGATAAGATTTCAGAAGCGGTCAAGAAAGGTGTCTATATGGCTGGTGGTGTCCCAGTGGAAGTGCCTGCAATTGCGGTATGTGATGGGATTGCGATGAACCATACTGGTATGAAATATTCTTTAGTTACAAGAGAATTGGTCGCTGATTCTACTGAATGTCTTGCAACAGCACATCAGTTCGATGGTTTGGTCATGATTCCTAACTGTGACAAGAATGTTCCAGGATTATTGATGGCAGCTGCACGTATCAATATTCCTACAATCTTTGTTTCTGGTGGACCAATGCTTGCTGGTGGAGAATTAAGAGGAAAGAAGACTTGTCTTTCATCTTTATTTGAAGCTGTAGGTCAGTTCAATGCTGGTAACATGGAAGCAAGTGAACTTGAAGAATTTGAAAAGAAAGCCTGTCCAACATGTGGATCATGTTCAGGTATGTATACAGCCAACTCAATGAACTCATTGACTGAAGCATTGGGTATGGGTCTAAAAGGAAATGGTACAATTCCTGCTGTTTATTCAGCTCGTATCAGATTAGCTAAACATGCGGGTATGAAGATCATGGAACTTGTAGAAAAAGATATCAAGCCACGTGATATCATGACAGAAGATGCATTTAGAAATGCGATGACTGTTGATATGGCTTTAGGATGTTCTACAAACTCTATGCTTCATCTTCCAGCTATCGCTCATGAAGCTGGCGTTAAGCTTAATTTGGATATCGCTAATGAGATTTCTAAGGTTACACCAAACCTTTGTCATTTAGCACCAGCTGGTGATACTTTCATGGAAGACTTGGATAATGCCGGTGGTGTTTATGCGGTCATGAATGAATTGGATCAGTTGGGTATCTTAAAGACTGATGGTATTACATGTACTGGTAAGACTATCGCTGAAAATATTAAAGGATGCGTTAATAAGAATCCAGAAATTATTCGTCCAGTTGATAATCCATATATGAAGACTGGTGGAATTGCGGTATTAAGAGGAAATCTTGCCCCTGATAGCTGTGTTGTAAAAGCATCGGCTGTCGCTCCTGAAATGATGACACATTCAGGACCAGCTCGTGTATTTGATTGTGAAGATGATGCTATTGCTGCCATCAGAGCAGGAAAAATTGTTGCTGGTGATGTTGTTGTCATCAGATATGAAGGTCCAAAAGGTGGACCTGGTATGAGAGAAATGCTTTCACCTACTAGTGAAATCGCTGGTATGGGTCTTGATAAAGATGTTGCTCTTATCACAGATGGTCGTTTCTCTGGTGCAACAAGAGGTGCATCAATCGGACATGTTTCACCTGAAGCAGCTGTTGGTGGACCAATCGCTTTAGTAGAAGAAGGAGATATCATTGATATCGATATTCCTAATAATAAGATCAATGTAAACGTCGATGATGAAACATTGGCTAAACGTAAAGAAAAATGGCAGCCTAGAGTTCCTAAGATCAATACTGGCTACCTAAAGAAATATGCGGCTATGGTTACAAGTGCCAATACTGGAGCCGTACTTAAAGTAGATAAATAAGGAGGGCCTCTCATGAAACTAAAAGGATCAGACATTGTTGTTGAATGCTTGCTTGAGCAAGGCGTAGAAACTGTCTTTGGATATCCTGGCGGAACAATTCTTGAAGTTTATGATAGTTTATATAAATATCAGGATCGTATCAATCATGTACTGACTTCTCATGAACAAGGAGCAGCTCATGCCGCTGATGGATATGCCAGAGCTACTGGTAAAGTCGGTGTCTGTATGGCAACATCAGGACCTGGTGCTACCAACCTTGTTACTGGAATTGCCACAGCGTATATGGATTCTATTCCACTTGTTGCAATTACAGCTAATGTTCCTGCAACAGCATTAGGAAAAGATTCATTCCAGGAAATTGATATTAAAGGGGTAACTATCCCAATTACAAAACATAACTTTATTGTAAAGAAAGTAGAAGACTTGGCACCAACAATCAGAAAAGCATTCAAGATTGCAGCTAAAGGTCGTCCAGGACCTGTTCTTGTGGATATTACTAAGAACGCTACTATTTCTGAGTGTGAATATGAATTTGTTAAGGCTGAAAAAGAAGTTGATAATAAGAAAGTCAATTCATATCAGCAAGGTGAAATTGAAAAAGCCATCAAGATGATTGAAGAATCAAAGAAACCATTCGTCTTTGTTGGTGGTGGAGCCATCGCTTCTGATGCGAGTGAAGCATTAAAAGAATTTGTAGAAAAAATTGATGCACCAGTTACTGATTCATTAATGGGTAAAGGGGCATTTGATGGCTTAAATCCAAGATATACAGGAATGCTTGGTATGCATGGTACTAAAACAAGCAACCTTGGCGTTTCTAAATGTGATTTGTTAATTACAATTGGGGCAAGATTTAGTGACCGTGTTATCGGTAATGCAAAGAAGTTTGCCTTGAATGCAAAGCGTATTCACATTGATATCGATGAAGCTGAAATCAATAAGAACATCAAGGTTGATCTTGGCATCGTCGGTGATGCGAAAGCTATTCTTGAATCATTGAATTTATTCTTGAAGCAGCAGAATCATCCAACTTGGATGAAAGAAATCAGGGAACTTAAAGATCGTTTCCCATTAAAATACGATTTAGATCGTTTGACTGGTCCTTATATTATTGAACAGTTAGACCTTCTTACTGATAGTGAAGCTATCATCACTACTGATGTAGGACAGCATCAGATGTGGGCAGCACAGTACTATCATTTCCGTCATCCAAGACAGCTCTTGACATCCGGTGGTCTAGGGACTATGGGCTATGGTCTAGGGGCTTGCATTGGTGCTAAATATGGATTACCATATAAACATGTTATTAACATCGCAGGTGACGGATGTTTCCGTATGAACATGAATGAACTTGCCACAGCATCAAGATACAATGTGCCAATTATTCAGGTTGTCTTCAATAACCACGTATTAGGTATGGTAAGACAGTGGCAGACATTGTTCTATGATAAGCACTATAGTGCTACAGTTCTTCATGATAAAGTTGACTTTGTCAAGACTGCAGAAGGTCTTGGAGTCAAGGCTGTCAGAGTTACGACTAAAGAAGAAGCAACTGCCGCAATCAAGGAAGCATTAAATTATGATGGACCATTCCTTATTGAAGCAATTATCGATGATGATGATAAAGTCTTCCCAATGGTTGCACCTGGTGCACCAATTGAAAGCGTCTTTGATGCTGATGATGTTAAAAACAAATAACATCCTATAAGGAGGAAGTCATGAAAACATTTATTAAATTCATTGATGGTGTACTGATTGCCTTGCTTGCTTTTACTGTATGTTTATCTTTTGTTTGTAAAGAAACAATCATGCAGAAAGAGTATGTTAAGAAGCAATTGGCATCTAGTGAGATATATACTTCTTTAACTAAAGAAATCAAGGAAAGCATTCTTTCTGATTATCGCAATAGTTCAGTGTACAATGAGGTATTATCAGCGTATCTTGAACCACTTTTAGATGAAGCTGTAAAAAAGAAAACAGTACAGAAAGAAGTTGAAGCGATGGTAGATGATCTTTACGCTGGTAAAGAGATGAGTGTCAAGGGAACTTATTTTACTGAAGACTATAATGATGCTATCAATTCTTATCTTAAGAAGAATAATCTTAATGTCATCAATGCTGACATGCTTTCGCCTTTTATATCAAAAGCTGTAGAGGTTGCTATCAGTCATGTAGATATGACTAAATATACAAACCGTATTGCTCAGCAGTTTAAGATCATTAAAGATCATATTCAGATTATCTTTATGGCCTCAAGTGTCAGTCTTGCCGTATTGATCATTCTTTCAATGATCATTGTGAAAAGAAAGATTCGTTTCTTTGGCTGGACAATGCTACTGACTTCACTCTTGCATCTGCTTTCGCCAATGCTTATGAGTGCTTATATGTCCTATGCTCATCTTTCATTCAATAAAGAATATCTTACTGATTTCTTTATGTTGATGAAAAACAAGGTCACGCAGCCAGTCATGATTGCTGGGGTTGTCTATGTGATCTTAGGATTTACATTTATCTATTTGAGCAGAAAGAATAAGGAACCTGAAACAGAAGTAAACAATTTCTGAAAATAAAATATGTTAAAAAACCTCTTGTGCTACGATGAGTACAGGAGGTTTTTATTATGAAAAGATTACTTAATTGTACAGGAAAAGAAATGCTGTCTTATAATGGGAAAGAATTAAAACAGGCAATCAAGGCCAGTGAAGGGCGTACGATTGTGAGTGAGACAGTTATCAGTATTCATCCGTTGCTAGATGATATTTCTAATCCAGAATTGGCTGCGAGCTTTGGCAGTGATCTCATCTTATTGAATACATTTGATGTCCTTCATCCTCGTATTGAAGGAATTGATTCTCCTACACCAGTAGAAACATTAAAGAAGCTAATTGCTAGACCGGTAGGATGCAATCTAGAACCAGTGGATGAAAACATTGCGATGATGGAAGAAAGATTAGCTATTCCTGAAGGAAGACAGGCAAGTGAGAAGACGTTTAAGCGTGCTAATGAATTAGGACTGCAGTTTATATGTTTAACTGGCAATCCTGGAACGGGGGTAAGCAATGCGTCAATATGTTTGGCAATCAAGAAGGCAAAAGAACATTTTGATGGCTTGATCATTGCTGGAAAGATGCATAGTGCTGGTGTAGATGAAGAGTTGGTCGATCTAGAGGCAATTGCTTCATTTATTGAAGCGGGTGCAGACATTATTTTATTGCCAGCAGTTAACACTGTCCCAGGTCTTGATGAAAAGAGTGTCAGTGAAGCATGCAAATTTATTCATAACCACAATGCATTAGCATTGACTGCTATTGGGACAAGTCAGGAAGGAGCTGATGAGCATACCATTCGTGAGATTGCGTTAGCTAATAAAAGATGTGGAGCTGATCTTCAGCACATCGGAGATGCGGGATGGTGCGGCATTGCTTTACCTGAAAATATTATGAGTTTATCTATTGCGATAAGAGGAAAAAGATGGACTTATCATCGTATGGCTTCTTCCATTAATAGGGATTAGAATTTAGCTCTAATGACGGAATAAATTAGAAAAATAAAAGAGCAAGCGTTTTCATAAATTTAATCATCTTTAATTTAATTGAAAACGCTTATTCTAGGTGATATAATGGCACCATGGAGGTCAAGAATAATGGATAAAAAAACAATTAGAGATATTGATGTCGCTGGCAAGACAGTCCTTGTACGTGTAGACTTCAATGTTCCAATGAAAGACGAAGGAAAGGTTATTACTGATGACAACAGAATTGTTGCCGCTTTACCAACAATCAACTATTTATTAGAACATAATCCTAAAGCTGTAGTATTATTCTCACATTTAGGAAAGATCAAGACAGAAGAAGACAAAGCTAAAAACAATATGGCTGTTGTCGCTCCTAGATTAGCTGAATTATTAGGTAGAGATGTTAAATTTGTTGACGCAACTCGTGGACCTAAATTAGAAGAAGCAGTTAAGAATGCTGAAAATGGACAGGTTATCTTAGTTCAGAACACTCGTTATGAACCAGGTGAAACTAAAAATGATCCTGAATTAGGTAAATACTGGGCATCACTTGGTGATGTATTCGTAGAAGATGCATTCGGTTCTGTACATAGAGCTCATGCTTCTACTGTAGGTATTCCTACTAACTTAAAACCTGCTGTAGCTGGTTTCTTACTAGAAAAAGAAATCGCTTATATCGGAAAAGCAGTTTCTAACCCTGATAGACCATTAGTAGCTATCTTAGGTGGATCTAAAGTATCTTCAAAAATCGGTGTTATTGAAAACTTATTAGGTATTGCTGATAAGATCATCATCGGTGGTGGTATGATGTTCACATTTGCTGCTGCAAAAGGTCATAAGATCGGTTCTTCATTAGTTGAAGAAGATAAGATTGAATTAGCTAAGAAATACATCGATAAAGGTGGAGACAAACTTGTATTACCAGTAGATTCAGTTGTAAATACTGCATTTGCTAACGAAGGTGATATCAAAGTTGTTGGTGAAGATGTACCAGATGGATACATGGGATTAGATATTGGTCCTAAATCTGTTGAAAACATCAAGAAAGCACTTGAAGGTGCTAAGACAGTAATCTGGAATGGCCCAATGGGTGTATTCGAAATGTCTAACTTCGCTAATGGTACAATCGAAGTATGTAAAGCATTAGCTGCATTAGATGGTGCTAACACTATCATCGGTGGTGGAGATAGTGCTGCTGCTGTTAAACAGTTAGGATTCGCAGATCAGGTATCTCATATTTCTACAGGTGGAGGAGCTTCACTTGAATATATGGAAGGTAAAGTATTACCAGGTATCGCTGCTGTAGATGACAAATAATAATATCAAGGAGATAGAGAGAAATGGCTAGAAAACCAATTATCGTTGGAAACTGGAAAATGAATAAAACAATTGCAGAAACTAAAGAATTCGTTGCTGCAGTTGATCCAAAAGTCACTGATAAAGCTGACTGGGGTATCGCAACTCCATATTTAGACTTACAGGCTGCTAAAGCTGCTAAAAACTTGATCGTTGCTGCTGAAGATATGCACTTCAAAGATAGCGGTGCTTACACTGGTGCTGTATCTGCAGCTATGTTAAAAGAAATCAATGTTGAATGGACTATCTTAGGTCATTCTGAAAGAAGACAGTATTTCGGTGAAACTGATGAAACTGTTAACTTAAAGATGATCCAGGCTATCAACAATGGTATCAACCCAATCGTTTGTGTTGGTGAATCATTAGAACAGTATGAAGCAAATGAAACTAAAGAAGTTGTTAAAACTCAGGTTGTTGCTGCATACAAAGATATCGCTAAAGAAGACATTGAAAAGACAGTTATCGCTTACGAACCAATTTGGGCTATCGGTACTGGTAAAACAGCTACTAACGAAATCGCTCAGGACGTTTGTGGATACATCAGAACTGTTGTAGCTGATTTATATGATCAGGAAACAGCTGATAAAGTAAGAATCCAGTACGGTGGATCTGTTAAACCTGCAGGTTTAGCTGCATTATTAGAACAGCCAGACATCGATGGTGCTCTAGTTGGTGGAGCTTCATTACAGGTTGAATCTTACATCGCAATGATCGAAGCTTTAAACTAATATAATGTGAGGATGGATGAGAAATCATCCATCTTTTTTTATGATAAGTCTAAGTAAAAAATTAACAAGAGTGTGTAATTATTTAATAATAAAGTATGTAGATATACTGTTTGATAACGCATACATTAATAAAAAATGTAAACGCGCACATTTTAAATAAGCCTGTATTTATCAATGGTTTTTAAAATCGTTTGTCAAGAGATTTTCACTGTGTGAAAATTTCTTTTAGAAAACGCTTGCAAAAAATGACAAATGTCATTAAAATGTAGACGTAGTAAAGAGCGAATGAAAACATTTACATTTCAGTGTTTTCACTTAATAGACTATTTGATGGGGTTGTCTATAACAAACGCTCTTGTAGAAAGGGGAGTATGAGAAATGGTAGGAATTATCATAGCGAGTCACGGTAAGATGTGCGAAGGTATCTTCCAGTCGGGTTCTATGATTTTTGGTGATCAGCCTCAGGTTGCTGTTTGCTCACTTATGCCTAGCGAAGGTCCAGATGACTTAAGAGCTAAGGTTGAAGAAGCAATCGCATCTTTTGATGATCAAGAAGAAATCCTATTCCTAGTTGATTTATTTGGTGGTACACCTTATAACCAGATCAATGGTTTAATGAAGGGTCACGAAGATAAATGGGCTATGGTTTGTGGATTGAACTTAGGTATGCTTGTAGAAGCATATGGCTGCAGATTAGGTATGGACAAAGCACATGATATCGCAGCTCACATCGTTGGTACAGGTAGAGACGGTGTCAAAGTATTACCTGAATCATTAGATACAGCTAAAGAAGAAGCTGCTCCAGCAGCATCTAATGAACCAACTGGTGCAATTCCAGAAGGAACTGTACTTGGTGATGGACATATTAAATATGTTCTTGCAAGAATTGACACAAGATTATTACATGGTCAGGTTGCTACTGCTTGGACTAAAGCAACTCAGCCAACAAGAATTATCGCTGTTTCTGATAATGTAGCTAAAGATGCATTAAGAAAACAGATGATCGAACAGGCCGCGCCTCCTGGGGTTAAAGCCAATGTCGTTCCAATTGATAAAATGTGTAAAGTTGACAAAGACCCACGCTTTGGTTCAACTAAAGCATTATTGTTATTCGAAACACCTCAAGATGCTTTAAAAGCAATCGAAGGTGGTGTTCAGATCAAAGAATTGAACTTAGGTTCAATGGCTCATTCTGAAGGTAAAGTCGTTTGTACAAAAGCAGTTGCTATGGGTCCAGATGACGTTAAGACATTCGAAAAATTACGTGAATTGGGCGTTAAGATTGTAGTTCGTAAAGTTCCAGCTGATGCTGAAGAAAACTTTGATGCAATCATGAAAAAAGCGAAAGCAGAATTAGGTTTATAATCAGGAGGAAAAAATAATGTCAGGTATTTCAATTATACTGGTTATTGTTGTAGCATTCTTCGCTGGTATGGAAGGTATTCTTGATGAATTCCAGTTCCATCAGCCACTAGTTGCATGTACATTAATCGGGTTAGTTACTGGTCATTTAACTGAAGGAATCATGCTTGGTGGTTCTTTACAGATGATGGCTTTAGGTTGGGCAAACGTTGGTGCTGCCGTTGCACCAGATGCTGCGTTAGCATCAGTTGCTTCAGCTATTATCATGGTATTAGCTTTACAGGGTGGAGCTAGCAATGCAAAAGCAGCAATCGATACTTCTATCGCTGTTGCCGTTCCACTTTCAGTTGCAGGTTTATTCTTAACAATGATCTGCCGTACTATCGCAATTCCAATGGTACATTTCATGGATGCTGCTGCTGAAAAGGGCAACATCAGAGGTGTAGAATTATGGCACATTTTAGCAATCTGCTTACAGGGTGTACGTATTGCCGTACCAGCTGCTGCACTTTGCTTCGTTAAACCAGAAGTTGTAACTGGAGCATTAAACTTAATGCCTTCTTGGTTACAGGGTGGTATGGCTGTCGGTGGTGGAATGGTTGCCGCTGTAGGTTATGCAATGGTTATTAACATGATGGCTACTAAAGAAGTTTGGCCATTCTTCGTACTTGGTTTCGTATTAGCATGTATCGATTCTAGCCAGTTAACATTAATTGGTTTAGGTGCAATCGGTGTTGCTTTAGCATTAATCTACTTAGGATTAAAAGAATCAGCTGGATCTAATGGTGGATCTAACGGTGGTTCTGGAGATCCTTTAGGTGATATTCTTAACGACTATTAATACTTGAAGGGAGATACGAAAATGGCAGACGTAAAATTAACTAAACAAGATCGTTTTTCTGTAGCATGGCGTCATCAGTTCCTTCAGGGGTCATGGAACTATGAACGTATGCAGAATGGTGGTTGGTGTTATGCAATTATCCCAGCTATCAAGAGATTATATCCAAACAAAGAAGACCAGAAGGCAGCTTTAAAGCGTCATTTGGAATTCTATAATACACATCCTTATGTATCAGCTCCAGTTATGGGTGTTACATTAGCATTGGAAGAAGAAAGAGCTAATGGTGCTCCTGTAGATGATACAACTATCCAGGGTGTTAAAGTAGGTATGATGGGTCCTCTAGCAGGTGTCGGAGATCCAGTATTCTGGTTCACAGCTAGACCTATCTTAGGTGCCTTAGGTGCATCTATGGCGATGTCAGGATCAATCGCTGGTCCTATCATCTTCTTCGTAGTATGGAACTTAATGCGTTTCGCATTCTTATACTACACTCAGGAATTTGGTTACAAAGTTGGTACTGAAATCACTAAAGACTTATCTGGTGGATTACTTGGTAAAGTTACTCAGGGTGCTTCTATCTTGGGTATGTTCATCATCGGTTCATTAGTTCAGAGATGGGTATCAATCAGCTTCACTCCAGTTGTTTCAACTGTAAAACAGCAGGCTGGTGCTTATATCGACTGGGCTAAATTACCAGCTGGTACTAAAGGTATCCAGGAAGCATTAACTCAGTACAATGCTTTAGGTGGAAATGGTTTATCTCAGGATAAAGTAACTACTTTACAGCAGAACTTAAACCAGTTAATTCCTGGTTTAGCTGCAGTATTATTAACTTTATTATGCTGTAGACTATTAAAGAAGAATGTTTCTCCAATCGTTATCATCATCGCATTATTCGTTGTTGGTGTTATTGGACGTTTCTTCGGATTCATGTAATCATTGTTAGACTCGGGTCTTCCGAGTCTAACTTTATTTAGGAAGGATGATTGAATATATGGCACAATCAATGAATACAAAGGTAGATTATTCTGTAGCAGCTTCTTCATTTTTAGGTTTATCAAGTCAAGGTAAAGTTATGGTTGGAGATGCAGCTTTTGAATATTACAATGACAGAAATGTCGAAGATTATATACAGATTCCATGGGAAGAAGTGGATTATATCCAGGCATCCGTTCTTTTTGGAAAGTGGATCAACAGATTTGCAATCTATACAAAGAAAAATGGACATTTCACTTTTTCTGCAAAAGATAATAAACAGCTTCTACGTGAAGTGAGAAAATATGTTCCACAGGAGAAGATGTATCGATCTTTAACATTTTTCCAGGTCATCACCCGTGGTGTAAAAGGAATTGTGAGAAGAATTTTAAGAAAATAATCTTTCCTTATGAAAAGCAATACGTAAAAGTATTGCTTTTTTAACATTGAATTTACATTTTTCCTGTATACTAATCTTTGGGAGGATTATTGAAGAATGCTACAAATTAAGAACATATCTAAGATTTATCATCTCGATTCTTATGAACAAAAAGCACTTGATGATGTCAGTGTCAATTTTAGAGACAATGAGTTCGTAGCTATTCTTGGCCCTTCGGGGAGCGGGAAAACTACGTTGCTTAATATTATTGGGGGATTGGATCATTATGATGAAGGTGATCTGATCATCAATCATGTTTCTACGAAAGACTATAAAGATAAAGACTGGGATGCTTATCGCAATAGCAGTATCGGTTTTATCTTTCAGGCGTATAATCTTATAGCGCACCAAAGTGTTCTAGCTAATGTAGAAATGGCTATGACGCTTACTGGTGTATCTAGAAAAGAAAGAAGAGAAAGAGCTCTTGAAGCATTAGAGAAGGTAGGACTTTCTGAACATGTGCATAAAAAGCCAAATCAGCTATCAGGAGGACAGATGCAGCGTGTTGCTATTGCAAGAGCGCTTGTAAACAATCCACCGATTATCTTGGCTGATGAGCCTACTGGGGCATTGGACAGCGCTACAAGTGTGCAGGTCATGGATCTATTGAAAGAAGTGGCGCAGGATCGTCTTGTCATTATGGTTACACATAATCCCGAATTGGCAGAGGAATATGCAACGCGTATTGTCAATCTTTCTGATGGAAAGATTACTGATGATTCTCATCCATTTTTAGATACGCAAGATGAAAGCAATACGACGCGTTTTAAGCATACGAAACTTTCTTTTTTAAGTGCGCTTTCTTTATCGTTAGCGAATCTTTTGACTAAGAAGGGAAGAACAGCTTTAACAAGTTTTGCAGGATCCATTGGGATTATCGGTATCGCATTGATATTGGCATTAAGTCATGGAGTCAATCAATATATTGCTGATCAGGAAAATGATATGCTAGGAAGCTATCCGATTGAGCTAGAAAAGCAGGCTATTGATTTATCTACAATGGTTAATCATACCCAAAAGGAGAAAAGTGTACATGATCAGGCAAAGATCTATTCAAGAAACCTTGTCGCTGATACAGTGGAAACATCTCAGAATATGATTAAGCAGAATGACTTAGCTAAGTTTAAGAGTTATCTTGATAAAAATAAAAACAATCTACAATCTTCAGTGTCTGCTATTGAATACAGCTATAACATGAACCCTCAGGTCTATCGTCTAGATAAAGACAAGGTAGTAAAAGTCTCTCCAGCTACATTGATCTCTTCTGGCTCATCCGATAGTTCAGGGATGCAGCTTAGCTTAGGGTCTAATATGAGCATGGGTGGTCTATCTTCTACTTGGACACAGATGGTTTCTGATAAGAAATTACGTAATGATCAGTATGAGCTTATTAAAGGGAAATGGCCTTCTTCTTATAATGAAGTGGCTTTGATCATGAGTGAAAACAATGAAATTTCAGATTATTCACTCTATACTTTAGGACTTATGGACTATGATCATATGCAAAAGCTAATCAAGCAAGTTGAAGATGGCAAGGAAGTAAACGATGAACAGAAGTCCTTTACTTACGATAGTGTCTTAGGTAAAGAATACAAGGTCTTTGCCCCTTCACAGATGTATGAGAAGACTGATAAGGCCTATGTGGATAAGTCTAGTGACAATGACTATGTAAAAAAGAATTTATCTAAAGGGTTAAATGTGAAGATCGTTGCGGTGCTCCGTTCTAATGATAAATCATCAATTAAGAGTGGAATTGGTTATGATGCTTCGCTTTCTAATTATCTATTGAAGCTTACTGCTGATTCTGGAGTAGTGAAGCAGCAGCTTAATAATCCTAAGATCAATGTTTTAACAGGAAAGAAGTTTGGTGAAAAGAGTTCTACAAATAAGAACCCGTTTTATCAGATTAATCCTACTGGATCAAATGTCTCACGTATGTTAAGATTTCCTATCTTAAAAGAAACAGAAATGCCTAAGAGCTATACTGTGACATTTAAGAACTATAATGGAGATGTTATTCATAGTGAACAGATCAATGAAGGTGAAACGCTTAATGCGTTGAGCTTTGAAACACCAAAAAGAGAATCTACTAAAGAGAAGGACTATGTCTTTGTAGGATGGATGGGTCCTAATGGTTTTCTTACAAGCAGACAGATTACCAATGTGCAGGTTACTAATGATGTCACATACACCGCAACATTTGTAGAGTATACAAAAGATGCTAAGATTGAAGATTATCTTCCTGAAGGAATGACACAATCACAGCTTAATAATGCGATTGAAGATTATATTAAAAAACAGGCAACTGTGAATCCTCAGGCTAATGTTAACGAGAAAGAACTTCAGAAATATATTTCCTCATATCTAAAAACGGATGTAGGCCAAAAGATGGTACGTGACTACATGAAAAAGTATGCTCAAAGCTATATGAAAACATATCAGAAACAGATGGCTTCAAAGATGAAGAGCCAGATGTCTTCTTATATGAAAAAGTATATGCAAAATTACATGAAGAAATATATGAGTAAACTAAAAGGTTCAATGAATATGAATCTTTCTAAAGATCAGCTTCAGGTATTATTGGCTCAGATGTCTGATACGACACCTACAAGTTATGATGAAATGCTGTCAAAGCTTTCTTATTATACTGAAGGACAGCCTTCAAAGATTTCCATCTATCCTAATAGTTTTGATGGAAAGGAGAAGGTTGATAAGTTTATCAACAGTTATAATAAGCAGGTAAGCGATGATAAAGAGAAAGTCACTTATACTGATCTTATTGGCGTAGTTACCAAGAACATTACGTCTATTGTAGATACAATCAGTTATGTGCTTATTGCCTTTGTGGCTATTTCACTTGTGGTATCTTCTATCATGATTGCGATTATCACTTATATTTCTGTATTGGAACGTACGAAAGAGATCGGTATTTTAAGAGCGCTGGGTGCTTCTAAGAACGGTATTTCTAAGATATTCAATGCGGAGACATTTATTGAAGGACTGCTTTCAGGGGTATTTGGGATCATTGTGACATTGTTGCTATGTATTCCAATCAATGCCATTGTGAAGTCGCTTGTCGATGTTGATCAAGTGGCAAGATTGCCGCTTGAATATGGCGTGATTCTGATTTTAATCAGCGTATTCTTGACTTTGGTGGCAGGGTTCTTCCCATCAAGAATTGCTGCTAAAAAAGATCCAGTTACTTCGTTAAGAAGTGAGTAGAGAAGAGACGATTTTCGTCTCTTTTTTAGTAAAATGACATATATTTTGATTGTTAAAAGTTAGGCAAAAAAAGAAATTGTTGGCTCATAATGGTCAAATTTCTCTAAAATGTAAGCGTTTGACAGTGTATTGGTGATGATGATATAATCTACTAATATGAATATGATAACGCATTCATTTTGGAAAAATAGAAACTGGTAACGTTTACAAGAAACTAAAAACCTAATTCGTGCATTTTTTCACAAATAAATCTTGTGTTTTATATATTCATAGTGTACTATGACGATAGACAAAATAAAAAAAGAGTATTTTGTAAATAGATGGAGGACATATTATGGCTGAAAAGAAAGTAACAAAAGATGTCAAAGAATGGCAGACTACAGAGCAAGTTGATGCTGCAATTGACGAAATGGTCAAGAAAGCACAGGCTGCTCTTAAAAAGTTTGAACAGCTAGATCAGGAAGCTGTAGACTACATCGTCGCAAAGATGTCAGTTGCAGGACTTGATCATCATGGATCATTAGCCGAAATGGCAGTTAATGAAACAGGGCGTGGGGTATTTGAAGATAAGGCTGTGAAGAACTTATTTGCTTGTGAGTATGTAACAAACAATATGAGACATACTAAAACAGTTGGAATCATCAATGAAGATCCATTAACTGGTATTACTGAAATTGCTGAACCAGTAGGTGTTGTAGCAGGGATTGTTCCTGTAACTAACCCAACTTCAACAGCTATCTTTAAATCATTGATTTCTATGAAAACTAGAAACCCAATCATTTTCTCATTCCATCCAGGTGCACATGATTGTTCAATTGCAGCTGCGAAGGTAATGTATGATGCTGCCGTTGCAGCCGGCGCACCAGAAGGATGTATTCAGTGGTTACCAATGTCATTAAAGAACGTAGAAGATGGTTCTTTATTGATGCATGCTACTAATGCATTAATGAATCACCCAGGTGTTGCTACTATTTTAGCAACTGGTGGTAATGCAATGGTTAAGGCAGCTTATTCTTGTGGTAAGCCTGCTTTAGGTGTAGGTGCTGGTAACGTTCCTGCATATGTAGAAAAGACTGCTAAGATTCCAATGGCAGCTAATGATGTTTATTTATCAAAAACATTTGATAATGGTATGATCTGTGCTTCTGAACAGAACGTTATCGTAGATAAAGAAATCTATGATGAATTCAAGAAAGAATTAGGTCGTTTCCATGTTTATTATGCTAACGCTGAAGAAAAGAAGAAACTTGAAAAATTCATGTTTGGATTTGAAGCTTACAGCGAAGGTGTAGAAAACGCTAAATTAAATGGTAAAGTTGCTGGTAAAAATGCAACTTGGATCGCTGAACAGGCAGGATTCAAAGTACCTGATGATGTACAGATGATCGTAGTAGAATGTAAAGAAATTGGTCCTAATGAACCAATGACAAGAGAAAAGTTATCTCCTGTATTAGCTATGGAAAAAGCTAACTCAACTGATGAAGGTATCGCTTTAGCAGAAGCTTCAGTAGAATTCAACGGGTTAGGTCATTCTGCAGCTATTCATACTGCTAATCATGATATCACTGTAGAATTTGGTAAGCGTGTAAAAGCTATCCGTGTTATTGAAAATGCACCTTCTACATTCGGTGGAATTGGTTCAGTTTACAATGCATTCTTACCTTCATTAACATTAGGATGCGGTTCTTACGGACACAACTCTGTATCTAACAACGTAAGTACAGCTGATTTATTAAATATTAAGAGAATAGGGAGACGTAACAATAATATGCAATGGGTTAAACTTCCTCCAAAGGTATACTTTGAACGTAATTCAATTAAGTATCTAAGAGATATGAGAGATATGGAAAAGGTTATGATCGTTACTGATAGAGGTATGTATAACCTTGGATATGTTGCTAAGATTGAAGATGTAATCAGAAGAAGACGTAATAAAGTTGATATTGAATTATTCTTCGACGTACAGTCTGACCCTACTTTAGAAGTTGTACAGGCTGGTGTAGAATTAATGAGAAGCTTTGAACCAGACACAATCATCGCTCTTGGTGGTGGTAGTGCAATGGATGCTGCTAAGGTTATGTGGTTAATGTACGAACATCCAGAAGTTAACTTCGATGATATTAAACAGAAGTTCATGGATATCCGTAAACGTGCAATCAAGTTCCCTGAATTAGGTAAGAAAGCTAAGTTAGTAGCTATCCCAACAACTTCAGGTACTGGTGCAGAAGTTACACCTTTCGCTATCATTACTGATACAAGAAACAATGTAAAATATGCATTAACTGATTACTCATTAACTCCAACAGTAGCTATCGTGGATCCAGAATTCACATTGACTGTTCCAGCAACAATCACTGCTGATACTGGTATTGACGTATTAACTCATGCAATGGAAGCTTATGTATCAATCTTAGCTTCTGACTTCACTGATGGTTGGGCTAAACAGGCTGTTAAGCTTGTATTCGAAAACCTTGAAAAATCAGTTATTGAAGGAGACGTTGATGCAAGAATCAAGATGCATAACGCAGCTACAATCGCTGGTATGGCATTTGCCAATGCATTCTTAGGTGTTAACCACTCAATGGCTCATAAGATCGGTGGAGAATGGCATATTCCTCACGGTAGAGCAAATGGTATCTTATTACCACATGTCATTAGATACAATGGTACAGTACCAACTAAGTTAAATGTATGGCCAAAGATTGAAAACTATAAAGCTGATAAGAAATATAGAGAATTAGCAGAATTAATCGGACTTCATCCAAAGACTGATGCTGAAGGTGTAGAAATGTTTGCACAGGCAGTAGAACAGTTATGGGTAAAAGTTGGTGGAGCTACAAACGTTGCTTCTCAGGGTATCGAAAAAGATGCTTGGATGGAATCAGTACACAGAATGGCAATGAATGCTTACGAAGATCAGTGTACACCTGCTAACCCAAGAATGCCTATCGTAAAAGATATGGAAGAAATCTTTACTAGAATCTATGATTACCAGACTCCATATGGTGATTTATACCCACAGTTCGCTAAAGAAAGAGATGCTAGAAAGAAATAATTAAAAAGAGGCTTCGGCCTCTTTTTTTGTTTAGTATCAATTAGTGGTCAAAAATTATGTAATTAGTAAATAAACTTCAATATAAAGTGTTTTTTTTTATAAATATTGATATAATATCCAAGTGAAAATAGAATTTTAGGGGGATTAAGAGAGAATGACTTTTTTAAAGAAGAGAAAGCTACCTATCTTAGTGATTTTGGGGATTATTTTATGTTTAGCTGCAAGCTATTTTGCATATCGCCATATTCATGCTAATACTTTTTATGGCAAAACAATCATCAATGGGGTGGATGTGAGTTCACAGACTGTAAAACAGGCTCAGAGTGCCTTGGAAGCTGAAACCACAAATGGTGTCTTTACAATCTTAAAGGGAAATGAGAAAGTATTGACACTTCATTTAAGTGATGATGCAGAAACTAAGCTTGATGCAGAAGATGAATTAAAGAGCATCAAGAAAAAACAAGATACACAAAATGTATTTACTTTATTATTTAAAAAGAAAGTCTACGGGTTAGAATCTGTTTCCTATAATCATAAGAAAATTGCGAAGTTGTTGGCGGGTCAGTCTTGGGTTAAAGATCAAAGCAATCCAACTAAGGATGCATATGTGACTTATGATCAAGAGAAAAAAGCTGTCACTATCGTTAAAGAGTACTATGGTACAAACTATAATGCGCAAGATTTAACTACAAAGATCATTGAAGCAATGAGAGCAGGGAAAACAAGTATTAACTTAACTGATAAAAAATACTATGTTCAGCCTACAATCAAGTCTAATAATCAGGAATTAGTTAAGAAGAAAGACGCTTTAGGAAATGCGGTTGGTGCTACAATCACTTTATCTTCACAAGGTAAACAGGCGGTAGTAGATGCACCAGTATACTTTAATTGGATGAAATATGAAAATGGAGAAGTTTCTCTATATAAAAAACGTGTAAAGAAGTATGTAGAAAGTTTAAAGAAAACATTTAATACATACGGTAAACCTATTTCCTTTACGCTTCCTAATGGTAAAACAATAAAGGCGAGTGGAGGAACATATGGTGCTATTGTCAATGTCGATAAAGAAGTAAAAGCTTTATCAAAAGATATTCTTGAAAAGAAGGTTGTTACTCGTGCTATCAATGCTAAACATTATGGCAATGATACATTAGGCAAGACTTTTATCCTAGTAAGTCTTGCTAATCAGCGTGTTACTGCCTACAAGAATGGAAAGAAGATTTTAACAAGCAGTGTTGTAACAGGAAATACAAGCTTAGGAAGAGGTACAACAGCTGGAGCTTATTATATTTTCTACAAATCAGCACCTGCAGTGCTTAGAGGATTTGAAAATGGTAAGCAGACATATGAAAGTCATGTCGATTTCTGGATGCCATTCCATAATGGACAAGGATTACATAATGCGCCATGGAGAGGTGCGTTTGGTGGTACAATCTATCGCTATAATGGTTCTCATGGTTGTGTCAATATGACTTACAGTGCTGCACAGACGATCTATAAAAACTTTAAAGTTGGAACACCGGTCATCGTTATTTAAAGGAGCTATGCTCCTTTTCTTTATAGAATAAAAAGGAGGAAACATGGAAAAACAACCACCACATGTCACAAGCAAGCTTCGTCATAACATCTTAGAAATGCCCTCAGTTATACATGAAGCAACTGGTATTCGCGTCTATGGACGATTAATCAAGTCATTAGTTTTTACAACAGATTTAGCAATCATTCGTAACTGTGATGCTGATGCAGTATTCGCAGTATATCCCTTTACGCCCCAGCAAGCCATCTCTAATGCTATTATCAATGCATCCTATATCCCGGTCTTTTGTGGAGTAGGTGGCGGTACAACTAATGGATTACGTACTGTTGGACTTGCCAAGGATGTTGAAAGCCAAGGTGCGATGGGAGTGATCTTGAATGCCCCCATTACTAATCGCAATCTTTTGGCTGTTTCTCGTTCAGTTGATATTCCTATTATTATTACTGTTGTCAATAAGAAAGTTGACATTAATAGAAGATTAAAAGCAGGTGCTTCTATCATCAATGTTGCAGCAGGAGAAGATACGCCAGAAGTCGTACAATGGATTCGCAAGTCTTATCCTGATATTCCTATTATCGCTAGTGGCGGTAATACGGAAGAGAAGATCAAGAAGACTATTGATGCAGGTGCCAATGCGATCACATTTACACCACCTTCTACTTCTGAATTATTTAAGACTATGATGGAAGGCTATCGTCAAAAAAAATAAAGTACGGATTCTATCCGTACTTTTGCATTATGTTAGAGAAAAGAGTATGCTTATTATTATGATTGGGGGAAAATCCATGAAAATATTTAAACGTCTGATCATTCTTGTGGTAGTTGCCATTGTGGTAAATGTCGTAACCAATAAGTTCTTAGATTATTCATCGTCAAGCAATGATAATCAGAGGCAGATCAGCCTATTGCGAAAAGCGATGGTTAATAGAGATTCTGATGCGACAATACATTATGTGACGAAGGGTGATGAAAGCAAGACATTGGGAAAGACGCTTTTTGAAAAAGCGGTAGCCTACACCGGTGTTGCAGATGAAGGAGATTATATTAAATACAATCTTTCTTCCTATAGAACAAGAGTCAGCTATGTCAAGAAGGTAGGAGAATATCAGTATGATATTGATTATCATTTTGAATTCTATACTAACTTAAAACAAGAACAGGCGGTAGCCACTAGAGTAAAAGCAGTGGTTAAAACGTTAGAGGGTAAAAGTGATTATCAGAAAATCAAGTATATCAATGATTACATTACTTCCCATGTACGCTATAGAAATACTGGTACATTGGCACATACAGCCTATGGCGCTTTGCATTATGGAAAAGCAGTCTGTCAAGGATATACCTTATTGATGTATCGTATGCTTTTAGCATGTGGAATCGATAATCGTATGATTGTAGGAACAGGGTTCAATGGAGAAAGAAGTGCTTCTCATTCATGGAATATCATCAAGTTGAAGGGTGCTTATTACAATAATGATGTCACTTGGAATGATACTGTACCTGCCAATCAGTATTTCTTAAGAGGAAATGATTATTTTATTGCTACTCATCAAAGCGATAAGGAATATCAGAGTACAAGTTTTAGGACAAGTTATCCTTTATCTAATACAGATTATGTGTAAGGAAGAGCTGAGCTCTTCCTTTTTGTGTGAAATAAAGTGAAATCGTCCATTTCACTTATGAAAGCTTTCTTTCTCAATTACAATGATACAAAAAGGAGGCTAATATGAAAAAACATTATTTACTTATTTTTGGGTTAGTAGTAATGTTGATGGGAAATGGAATAAGTCCAGTTAGTGCCACAAGTTCTATTGAGGACAAGCTTAATCTTGCAAACAATACAAGCTATACGTGGACGTATGATGCGTCATCACAATCGTGGACATCCTCTGTCGTCACGGCAGTCACTTCACCAGAAATTGAAGAAGAACAGGGTGTTTCAATCTGCGTTCCAGCAAACTATGTCAAAGGCATAGATACCAACCGTGATGGCAAGGTGGATATCACTGAAGAGAACTATAGCCAACAGGTAAATGGCAATATGATCATTGATAAAACTGGCCAGGTTGTAAGTTCCAACAAGCAGACATACACAGCGACAAGCTGTCCGGTCATTATCAATACGGGCGCTGCTGGCTATAGCAGTCAGACAAGCCAAAAGGCGTCTAGCGAGTATGCGAAAGAAGGCTATATTAATGTAGCGTGTGGAAATCGTGGGAAGCAGGATAGCGTGACGGATTCTTCAGGGAATACGTACTATACGGGGGATGCACCATTGTGTCTGGTGGATCAAAAGAATGCGGTACGTTTTGTGAAGTATAATATCTTACTGGGCAATATTCCTGGTAATGTGAATTACTTTGTTTCTACTGGTGGATCAGGTGGTGGTGCGCATGCCACAATGCTGGCGGCGACATCTAATAATGAAGACTATTATGATTATGAAATAGAAGCAGGGGCTGTTGGTGTCTATAAGAATACGGATGGAAGCTATGATACGAGTGTTGTGATCAATGGCAAGCGTGTCGCTATAAGTGATGGTGTCTGGGGCTGTATTGCCTATAGTGCCATTACGCCATTATCATCGGCTGATATGGCTATGGCCTTTGAATATTATCTTGATACATCTTATTCATTTAATACGAACTTTCAAAAGAAGCTGGCTTCTTATCTTGCTAAAAAGTATATGAGCTATATTAATAGTCAAAAGCTTTCTATTGATGAAAAACAGGTAGGATTGGATATTAATAATGATGGTGATCAAGAGGACCGTGTTCTACTCGCTATTGAATATGATAAGAAGAAATATGCATCTACCAATGGGTATGGTGGAACTTATCTGAATTATTATCTTGCGACGATGATAAACTCTTTACAGAGTTATCTTGATAATCTTGATTATAGTGAAGGATGGACATGGTTTGATCAGAACGGGAAAGCTTTATCTGATGAAGCAGTGTCCAAGATGAGTACTAAGGATAAAGCAAAAGCCTTTATTGAAGGACGATATGCGAAAGTGGAAAATAGCTATACTGGACAAGTGGGAACACATACGAAGTCTTCTTCAAGTGGAGTCAATGCGAACAACTACAGTTCATTTAAGGAGATGTATGAAGCTTACAAGTCTGACATTAATGAAATTTCAAGTGGTGATAAGTATGGCAATAATATTGTAGATCTTTATGATCCAATGGTTTATATTGGCAAGAAGACCACTGACAATCCTACTTGGAGTAGAATTGTCATGGGAGCTGCAGAAGGTGATATGTCGATGATGTCATCACTTCAGCTTCAGGCAAAATGGCTCAGTGTTGGAACTGATGCAAAGATTGAGTGGCAATGGGATGGCGGACATGTGCCTTCGGAGGTACTTGGGGATTCATTCTCTTTATATGTAGATCAGATGTATGGAAAATATGTCAATAATAAAGAGATTGTCAAGTCGTCTACAAAACAAGTAAAGAATGGTACAGCTACAAAAGCGACAGGTACTAATATTAGCTCTTGGGTCAATGAAGATGGATCATTTACATTGAAAGCTGCAGTATCTTATCGCACTCATAATGCTAACAAGGCGACTCCTGGTTTTGATGTTATGGATTATGGACAGGAAGATTATGTCTTTGGCAATGCAAGCAAGGATGCTAGACATTGGGATAAGTATGTTCTTGAAGTATTTAAAGAACATTATGAAGAATTGGAGAAAATATTTAATCAGGAAGTAGCTACTCCATCCTATGTATACTATCTGATTATTGCAGGTAGCTGTTTAGGATTGATTATTATTGTCTTGATTTTATTTAAAGTGAAAGAGATCCGTGGGTAATACACGGGTCTTTTTTTGTCACAATATAACCAATTATGAATATGGTAAAGAAAACATCAGGTTATGCACATTTTATTGTGAATACAGCCACAGTTTTTTTGGATTTTCTTATAGAAAAAGTGTACAAGTGCAAAACAGGTTGTTATAATAGTGGTAAACAGTGGCAGAAAGTGGGAAAAGGTGGTGGATTCTGGTGTTCTTTGGTGAATATAGACACAACATGGATACTAAGGGCAGACTATCTATTCCTGCAAAAATGCGCAATCAGTGCGGATCTTTGGTCTATGTAACACGTGGAAACGAAGGATGCCTGAATGTTTACAATGAGGAAGGATGGAATGCCTATTATCAAGGGTTGGCACAGCTTTCTCAACGTAAAAAAGAAGCCCGTAAGTTCTTGCGACTTGTACAGTCTAAGACTCATGATGTTGAGTTTGATAAAACGGGACGTATTAATATTCCTGCAGATTTAAGAAGTTTGGCAGGACTAGAAAAAGAATGCATCATCATTGGTGTAGGTGACCATATGGAAATCTGGAATCAGCAGAAATGGGAAAGCTACTATGAAGAAAATGATGCAGATTTTGATGAATTATCAGAGATGTTGGAAGAGGAGTAATTATGTTTGAACACAAAAGTGTGATGTTACATGAAGCGGTAGACGCTTTACAAGTAAAAAAAGATGGTATTTATGTGGATTGCACACTTGGTGGAGGTGGACATAGTTCGCAGATTCTTTCACAGCTAGAGAGTGGACACCTTTACTGCTTTGATCAAGATCAGCATGCCATTGACGCAGCAAGCGAACGTTTAAGCAAGATCAGTGATCATTTTACGATCATTCATTCGAACTTTAAAAATATTAAAAGTGAACTTGAAAAACGTGGAGTCTATAAAGTCGATGGTGTACTTTTTGATTTAGGTGTGTCATCACCACAGTTTGATGAAGCCTCAAGAGGATTTAGCTACAATCTTGATGCAAGATTGGATATGCGCATGAACCAGCAGCAAAAGCTAAGTGCTTATGAAGTTGTCAACGAATATTCGTACAATGATTTAGTACGTATCTTATTCAAATACGCAGATGAAAAATTTGCGAAATCTATTGCTAGAGGCATTGAGAAAGAAAGAGAAATTCAACCGATTGAAACAACTTTCCAGTTGGTTGATGTAATCAAGAAAGCGATTCCAGCCAAATATCGACGTAAAGGCGGACATCCTGCAAAGAGAACTTTCCAGGCTATTCGTATTGAAGTCAATGATGAGCTAGGTGTATTTGAAAAAGCATTGGATGATGCTTTGTCAATGCTTAATGTCAATGGAAGAGTAGCAGTGATTACATTCCAGTCATTGGAAGATAAGATCTGCAAATATCGTTTTAATGAATTAACGAAGATGCCAGATCTTCCAAAGAATATTGCGATTATTCCTGAAGGACTTGAACCATCCTTCAAGAAGGTTACAAGAAAACCAATTCTGGCAAGTGAAGAAGAATTGGAAGAGAACCATCGTTCTCATTCCGCAAAATTAAGAGTGATTGAGAGGGTAAAAGAAAATGGGGAAGAAAAAGACTAATGATCCAAAAGTTTTAATTATTGCTAAAAGAGTTGCTTTTTTTGCATTTGTCGTTGCCATTTTAGGTAATATTGTCTTTAACTCACTTGAAATGGATATTAATGCCAAAACAAAAAAGAGACAGGATGAAATTTCTGCTATTCAATCAGATATTGATGGGCTTGAAATTCAGAAATCAGAGCTTGCTTCATTTTCTAGATTGAAGAAAGTAGCAACTGCTAAAGGCTATACATATAAACAGGGATCAACTGCTGCAGTCGTAGTAAGTGAGGATAAATAGTGAAAAGAAAGAAAAGAGATCCAAATTATGGTATTATTGCTTTAAAGAGAATAATGGCGGTAGTCGTAGTAGGACTAATCGTCAATATTGCTTATCTATGCGTAACTGGTAAAACAATCGTTAGTGGAGAAAACATTCGCGATTATAATAAGACACGTGGAGCTGGTCGTATTACTAAGACAGAATATGCGACTAGAGGTACGATCTATACAAGTGATGGTGAAGTTGCTGCTAAGGATGTTAAGAGATACAATCTGATTACATATATTTCGCCTATTCGTGTTACTGCAAAGAATGAGCCTGCGTATGTAGTTGATAAAAGAAAGACTGCTAAGGCTTTATCAAAGATTCTTGGAGCAGATGAAGAGTATCTTTACAAGAAGATGCAATCAAAGGGTTATCAGGTAGAATTTGGAAACTACTCTAAAAACCTATCTGCTGTTGTGAAAGATAAGATTGAAAGATTAAAATTACCAGGATTGGAATTTAAAGAAGTACGTTCAAGAAACTATACTTTTGGTGATTTTGCATCGTATGAGATTGGCTATGCCAAATCAGCAAAAGATGATGATAAGCAGCTCGTTGGAGAACTTGGTATCGAAAAGAGCTACAATAATTATCTTCAAGGAAAAAATGGAAAACAGATCTATTTGATTGATTCCAAGAAAAATGTATTGCCAGGTGGGGAACTTTATTATAAGAAATCAACACCGGGTAATGATGTTTATTTAACAATAGACAGCCGTATTCAGACTGAGCTTGATTCATTGATGAAAGAATTTATTGAGAAAGCTAAGCCTGATAAGGCAACATGTGCGATTATGGAAGCAAAGACAGGAAAAATTCTTGCAGTAAGTGATTATCCTTCTTTTGATCCTAATAAACGTAACATGAAAAACTTCAATAGTATTTTCTTAAATGGAGCCTATGAATGTGGTTCTGCATTCAAGGTCTTCGTCTATGCGAATGCGCTGACTGATAAAGTGTTAGATATCAATGATTACTATCATTCAGGGGTCTTCACTTATCGTTCAGCAGGTAAAGTGATTGCCCAGATTCATGATGTCAATAGGACAGGTTGGGGTAGAATCACTTATGGAGAAGGATTATATCGTTCTTCCAATGTAGCTATCTGTAATATTTTACAAAGCAAGACAAATATGAAATCATTGATTTCTGATTATGATCGCTTAGGATTCTTTAAATCTAGTACGGTTGATGGCTTGACATCAGGTTCTGGGGTTAAAGGATATGATGGGAAATCAAAGAGTCTTGAATACTATACAACTGGATTTGGACAAGGTTCTTCTGTAACACCATTCCAGCTGTTAAGAGGGTATAGTGTTTTTGCAAATGATGGAAAATATGTTGAACCTTATCTTGTAGAAAAGGTTGTTAATCCGACTAACAAGAAAACAATCTATTCTGCTAAGACTACATATTCAGAGAAGATCTATTCTACTGAAGCAGTAAAGACAATGAAGTATCTGATGTATGGTGTTACTCACAATAAGGCTGGTACAGTACATGCGCACTATAAAGATTCCGAAGTTGATATTATCGGTAAATCTGGTACTGGTCAGGTGGCAGTAAATGGTTCTTACTCAGCATCACTTCATTCACATACATTTGCAGGTCTTGCACCTTATGATGATCCAGAAGTTGTCTTTGTGATTACATGGCAGAATACATCCAACTATACTGGAGATGCTGCTAATGTCATTAAGGCAATTGCGAAGTCCGCATTGAATATTCATAAGGATAGTTCTAAGAAAGTTAAGACGAATACTTACACGATGCCAAACTTTACAAATCAGTCTGTAGAGTATGCCAATAATATGTTAAAGAAGAATGGTGTCACACCAATCATTATTGGAGAAGATGGCAAGAGTGTTACAAATCAGTATCCTGAAAGTCAATCGACAATTACATCGTCGTCACGTGTTATGATTGCAACCGATGGCAATAAGATCATCATGCCTTCAATGGAAGGATGGTCAAGAAAAGAAGCGGAAGCTTTTGGTGCTCTTTCTGGGGTCACAATTGAAACTGAAGGAGCAGGTACAATCTATAAGCAGGATGTAGAAAAAGGTGCTGAAATCAAACTAAATCAAAAGATTAAGGTTTATGCAAAGTAGCATAAACCTTATTGTTAATAATGATAAATTATGCTATAGTGTAGGCGTTTAACAAAGGGGAGAAAAACGTTATGAATCTTATTAGATTAGTATTAACTTTTGTCGTGGCACTCTTATTTGTCTTGCTGACAATGCCACAGGTTATTCCATTCTTGCATAAGCTTAAGTTTGGACAGATTGAAAGAGAGGAAGGACTTGCTTCACATAAAGCTAAGCAGGGAACACCTACAATGGGTGGACTTGTCTTTATTATTGCAGCTATCGTTGCAGTGTATTTATGCAATATTGAATTCTTGAAGAATCCCTATATTAATCTTCTTGTTTTTGCATTAGCTGGCTTTGGCTTTATTGGTTTTGTAGATGATTACTTAATTGTAGTACAAAAAAGCAACAAGGGATTAAGACCGCTACATAAATATCTATTGCAGTCAGTATTTGCGATTGGTTTCTATATGTTAGCAGCGAGAACTATTCCTGAATTTAGTCATCAGATTACGATTCCGTTTACACAGTTGAATGTGGATCTTGGATGGCTTTATCCAGTACTTGTTTATTTCATGTTTACTGCTGAAAGCAATGCGGTCAACTTATCTGATGGACTAGATGGATTGGCTACAGGATTAGTCATGATTGCCATTGTTCCCTATATCATCTTCGCATTGATCTTAAAAAATTGGGCTATTGTGATCTTCTGTGCAGCAATGATCGGGGCATTAGCAGGCTTTATGCATTTTAACTATAATCCAGCTAAAATCTTTATGGGGGATTGTGGTTCTTTAGCATTAGGTGGTGTTCTTGCCGCATTATCAATCTTAACAAAGCAGGAACTGCTATTGATCTTAATTGGACTTGTTCCACTATGTGAAACACTGTCTGTTATTATTCAGGTTATTTCATTTAAGACTAGAGGAAAAAGAGTCTTTAAGATGGCACCTATCCATCATCATTTTGAAATGTGTGGATGGTCTGAAACAAAAGTGGTACTTGTATTCTGGCTTGTAGAAGCATTAGCTGCTATTGCCAGTGTGTTGATTGGAGTCATGTAAAATGGAAATAAAAGATAAGAAAGTCTTAGTATTAGGTCTAGGAAAATCAGGTCAGGCAGCTATTCGCCTTTTGGAACATTTTGGTGCTAAGATCACTATCAATGATGGAAGCCCAAAAGAAAAGATTGCTCATTATGATGAGTATATCAACAAGGGGATGGAAGTTATCTACGGTGGTATGCCTGATGAATTATTTGAAAGAGATTTTGATTTTGTCGTAAAGGTACCTGGCATCAATTACCATGCACCTTATGTTTTAAGATTAAAAGAACGTGGTATTCCTGTTCTTACTGAAATTGAGTTAGGCTATCAGGTAGCCCGCCCTCAGCATTATATTGCGATTACAGGAACAAATGGAAAGACGACAACGGTGTCTTTGCTTTATTCAATCTTAAAGCATGCTAATAAGAAAGCACACATTTGTGGAAACTATGGTATTCCTTATTGTGATGTTGTTATGGATGAACGTCTTTATGAAGAAGAAGGACATGATATTGTACTAGAAATGTCTAACTTCCAGCTGTTGGATATTCATGAATTTAAGCCACAGGTTTCAAGTGTCTTGAACTTGACTCCTGATCATCTTGATTATATGGACAGTCTTGATGAATACTATGCATCAAAGATGAGAATCTATGAAAACTGTGATCAGGATGCGATCTTTATCAGAAATCTTGACGATAAGACTTTGACATCTTATCTAGAAAAGATTCCTCCTCATAATAAGATTGAAACATTCTCGCTACATCAGGATGCTGATTGTATGTTAAAGGATCGTACAATCTACTATAAGGGAGAAGAAGTTATCACTCGTGATGAAATCAAGATTGTAGGACTTCATAATATTTCTAATATCATGGTTGCTATTATTGCCTGTGTTCATAGTAACGTATCGTTAAAGACAATTAGAGAAGCTATTTCATTATTTACTGGGGTAGAACATCGTCTAGAATATGTTACAGAGAAAAAGGGTGTGAAGTTCTATAATGATTCAAAAGGGACTAACACTGATGCCGCAGTGATTGCGATTAAGGCTTTTGAGAAACCTGTTATCTTATTGATGGGTGGACATGAAAAAGGATTACCTTTAGATGATGTACGTGCATTAAATGATCACATTAAATACCTTGTGACATTTGGTGAAGCAGGTCATCGTTTTGCTTGTGATATGCATCATCCTCATACTTATGAAGTCTCTCATATGAAAGATGCTATCTTGAAAGCTAATGAACTTGCAACAAGTGGAGATGTCATTTTGCTTTCTCCTTCTACTAGCTCATTTGATGAATTTAATAACATGGGTGAAAGAGGAAGAAAATTTAAAGAAATCGTTAAGCAGCTTTAAGGCTGCTTTTTGAGAAAAAAAGATAATATGATACAATAGATAAGGTGATAAATATGAAAATAATAGTAAGTGCCGGAGGGACAGGAGGACATTTATATCCTGCTCTTGCATTGGTAGATTATATTAAAAGTCAAGATCCTACAGCAGAGTTTCTTTTTGTAGGAACAACTGATCGATTAGAAGCGCATGTCGTACCTGAATTAGGTTATGCCTATAAGGGACTTCATGTAAAAGGACTATCAGGTAATCCTCTTCAGAAAGTAAAGAATGTTTTGCTTTTTATTAAGTCATTATCTCACTCGAAGAAGATCTTAAAAGAATTTAAGCCTGATTTAGTTGTTGGATTTGGTGGCTATCCAAGTGCATCCATTGTACTTGCTGCAAGCAAGAAGAAGATTCCTACTATGATCCATGAACAGAATTCTATCATTGGTTTAACAAATAAGATCCTCATCAACAAGGTTGATGAAATCATCTGCTGCTATAAGCAGGCGCTTGAACAGTTCCCTGCTGAAAAGACAAAGCTATTAGGAAATCCTCGTGCCAGCAAGGTGTGGGAAAATGATCTTAAGGATGTACATGATATCTATAATATCCCTCGTGATAAGAAGGTTGTTGTGATTGTAATGGGATCTTTAGGTTCAGCGACTATCAATAAGACAATGGTTTCTGCTTTAAAGAAGATGGAAAATGAAGATTATCATATTTTATATGCGACAGGAAAAGCACATTATGAAGAAATGAAGAAGGAAGCTTCTTTCAATGATAATATTCATATTGTACCCTATATCGATGATATGCCTAGCGTATTGAAGAGCAGTGATATTATTGTATCTCGTGCGGGAGCTACAACTTTAGCAGAGATGACCTCTCTTGGCAGTGCTTCTATTCTTATTCCAAGTCCTTATGTTGTGATGAATCATCAGGAACATAATGCGATGGAATTAGTTAACAATGAAGCAGCCCTTATGATTCTTGAAAAAGATCTTAATGAAGATGAATTAGTAGAAAAAATTTCATTATTGATGAACAATGATGAAATGAGAGAAAATATGAAAAAGAATGCTAAGGCTATGGGAAAACCTCATGCCTGTGAAGATATTTATGGTGAAATCAAGAAACTCTTAGAAAGGGGTTAGTATGATGAATATGACGACAATCTATAATGAATTATTGGCGCTAGATATTGGGGAAGTCATTCAAGATGAACCAATGTATAAGCATACGACCTATAAGGTCGGTGGACCAGCGCGAATCTTCTGTGAACCACGTGGTATTGATGAGTTAAAGAAAGTACTTAGTTTTATAAGAAATCATCAGTTAAAGTATATGGTACTTGGAAAAGGCAGTGACCTGCTTTTCTCTGATAGTGTCTTTGAAGGTGTTATTGTTTCACTTAATGCCTTAAATAAAGTGCATTATAATGGCAATATCATTAAGGCACAATCCGGTGCTAGTCTTATTGCATTGGCTTATCAAAGTGCTAAGGTAGGCTTGTCAGGATTTGAATTTATGGGTGGTATCCCTGGAACAATCGGGGGAGCGCTCTATATGAATGCAGGTGCTTATAAGTACTGTATTGCGGATGTTTTTGAGTCTTGTCAGATTCTTAATGAAAACAATGAGATTATCACTTTAAATAAAGAACAGATGCAGTTTGATTATCGTCATTCTATTTTACAAAGTCATCCTGAATGGGTGATCATTGAAGGAACATTCAGGATGAATGTGAAAGATCCTAATGAAATAAGAGCGGTGCTTGATAAACGTAAAGAACGACGCATGTCGTCTCAGCCTTGGAATTTTGCAAGTGCCGGCAGTGTGTTCCGTAATCCAGCCAATAAAGCCGCATGGCAATATGTCGATGAAGTGGGCCTTAGAGGATATGAAATCGGTGGAGCACAGGTGTCACCAAAGCATTCTAACTTTATTGTCAACAACGGATATGCATCCGCTAAGGATGTTCTTGATTTAATACATTTGGTCGAAAAGAGCGTTAAAGATAAATTTGGAGTAGAACTCAAAAAAGAAGTTATTCTTGTCAACTGGGAGAATCTATGACCAAAAGACAAGCGCAGGAACTATTTGGAAACATAGGGGAATACAATAGTGATCCTCGTAAAGTCCTGCTTAGAAAAAAGAAGAAGCTAAGATTAAAAAAGAAGGCAAAGATCTTTCTTTTCCTTTTCGTTTTATCTTTGATTGTACTCTATTTTATCTCTGATTTCTCAAGAATTCGTACCATTAGTGTAGAAGGCAACCAGACAATTTCTACCAAGTATATTCAGAAGGTATTAAGTCAATATAAGAAAGATACGATTTTCTTGCTTAATACCAACAAGGTAGAAAAGAAAGTATTGGATATGCCACTTATTAAGAAAGCAGATGTTTCTAAGAATCTACTAGGACATCTGAGTGTTCGTGTAAGTGAAGGTGATATTCTTGCTTATGCGACAATCAAGAATAAGACATATATCATTGATTCAATGGGACATGTCTTTGAAAACAGTCCTGAAATGGGACTAGGTGATGTTAAGAAATACGTGAAGGTTTCTCATTTTAAATCTTTTGGACAATTGAAAAAGTTTGCAAAAGAATATGTCAAAATACCAGAGAATGTACATAGTTCAGTAAGTGATATCATTCTTTCTAATTCTAAGACGGAACCTTTCAGGGTACGTATGATTATGGATAATGGAAAAGTTCTCGTTGTAAGAGTCAATGAGATGGTTGATGTATTTGAAAGATTTGATTATCAGGCCAATAATGTCGTTCAAAAAGATGTACAGACGTATGTCTTTATGAATGGAAAATTATATATGTATTCATCTGATGATAAATTTGATTATAAGAAATAAACCTTTTGTTTAGACAAGAGGTTTTTTTACAATAAATTGTATACTTTTTGTCTTACTTTATTTCAATAAACCTTGTTTTATGATAATATAAATATATGTGTAAATGGGGAGAATAAATATGAAAGAAATATATGCCGTTTTAGATATCGGATCAACGACAATTAAATTACTGGTAGCTGAAACAGTCAGTGCAAATATTAATATCCTTTTCTCTAAGAAGATTCCAAGTCATGGTATCAGCAAAGGAGAAATAAAAGATATGGATGCGGTCGTAGAAGACATTCATTCCATTGTTAATGAGGCAAACAAAGAATTGAATACGACTATTCAAAGTGTTGCGCTCGTTCTTCCATCACATGATGCAAGAGTTTATTTGGGAGATGGCATTACTAAAGTAAATTCTCCATCAGATAAAATCGGTGTTGATGATGTACTACGTACAATCAAGCTTTCTAGAAGGTTTGAATTGAGCAAGAATGAAGATGTTGTTTCAACGGTGGCTATTCGTTATCATACAGACACTAGAACGCTCGATAAGATTCCACTTGGAGTCAGATCAGCATCTCTTAAAGCAGAAACAATGATCATTGCAACACGCAAGAAAACGTTATATGCCTATTTGACAGCGGTAGAAAAAGCAGGTCTAGAGCTGTTGGATATTACAATAGATGCCTACGCTTCAGCGAAGGAAGCATTTGATGCAGTTTATTTACAGGAGGGCGCTATTCTTATTGATGTAGGATATCGTTCATCTACAATTGCATTCTTTGAAGATGGATACTTAAAGTATTTAACACAGGCCCCGGTGGGAGGCTTTGACTTAACAAAAGCAATCGCAGTAGAATGGCAGATTCCAATGAATCAGGCTGAAGTCTACAAGGTAAAATATGGAACATGTCAAAAAGATCTTGGCAATGAAGATGTAATTCTTTCTTCTAACGTGGATGGACGTATTGTCAATTATACGCAGAAAGATTTATCTGGCGTATTGACAAGAGCTGTTCAGGACATGATGGAAGTTGTTAAAAGCAAGATTGATGTAATCAACGATGGACGTAATTATGAAACAGTCATTGTTGGTGGTGGAGGAGAGCTGCCTTTCTTTGATGAAGTGGCTACGGATGCTCTTGGATCACCGGTAAGATGTTACCGTCCAGAAACAATCGGTGCGAGAGATATGACTTTTGTTCCATCGTTAGGTATGGTTTATTATCTCAATGATCGCAAGGAGCTGCTTGGTGAACAGAATGTCTCATTGACTCTACCTGATTTGTCAAGTACAATGAATATGCGATTAAAAGGGTTAACAAAAACAAAAACAGAGACAGAAAATAAAGGTCGTTTTAAAAGATTTTTAGAAGCGATTTTAAGTGATGATGAGTAAAGAAAGAGGATAGAGGACTATGGATTTAAATATGGATTTTGTTCAGGTTGCAAATATTAAAGTAGTGGGAGTTGGCGGCGGAGGATGCAACGCTGTCACAAGAATGGTTCAGGATGGCGTTAAAGGCGTAGAATTCTATGTAGCCAACACTGATGCACAGATGTTAAAAGGTATCAATGATGTAGAAAAATTAATTTTAGGTAAAGATTTAACTCACGGACTAGGTGCCGGTGGAAATCCAGAAATTGGACGTAAGGCTGCAGTTGAAGCTGAAAATGATATTCGTGAAGCTTTAACTGGTGCTAACATGGTCTTTGTTGCTGCCGGTATGGGCGGTGGAACTGGTACTGGTGCTGCACCTGTCATTGCTAAGATCGCAAGAGAACTAGGTGCATTGACAGTAGCTGTTGTCACTTCTCCTTTCTCATTTGAAGGACCAAGACGTGCAAGACAGGCACAGGCTGGATTAGATGAATTAAAACAGAATGTCGATTCTATTATCGTCGTATCTAACGACCGTCTATTAGATGCTATTGGTGGTAGACCAATGGGTGAAGCATTCAAGGAAGCAGATAATGTGCTTCGTCAGGGTGTTCAGACAATCACTGACTTGATTGCCATTCCAGCATTCATCAACCTTGACTTTGCGGATGTATCTTCAGTCATGAAAGATCGTGGTGCTGCATTGATTGGTATTGGTATGAGCGATGGCGACAACAAGGCAGAAGAAGCTGCTAAGAGAGCTATCTCTTCTCCACTTCTTGATGTATCTGTTGCTGGTGCTAAGGATGCAATTGTTAACGTAACTGGTGGACCAAATATTTCATTATATGATGCAAGTACAGCTTTAGCTGCTATTCAGGAAGCTGTTGGTAATGAAGTTAATACAATCTTAGGTGTTGCTATTAATGAATCATTAGATGATCAGATTATCGTTACAATCATTGCAACTGGTTTCGAAGAAGAAGAGGAACCAACAATGCCTGAAACTTCGTATACGGCTAAGACATCTCGTAAGATTCCATCTTCAAGCTTTGAAGAACCAGAAGATGAAATCGATGATGATGTACCTGCATTCTTAAAGAATAGAAGAATTTAAAAAAGAAGCTAACAGGTGACTGTTAGCTTTTTATATAATTGAGGAGGAAATTATGTACAAATTTGGATTTATTGGGATGGGGAATATGGCTTCTGCCATCCAAGAAGGCTTTATTAAAAAAGGGGCTGTACAATCAGAAGATATCTGTGGATGTGATCTTTCTGAAGCAGCACAGAAACGTGCAATCGAAAGAGGCGTAGCTGTCTTTGATGATGCTAAAGAAGTCATCAATCAAAGTGAAATGATCTTTATTGCTGTTAAGCCACAGGTTGTTGAAAAGGTTATTGCCCCAATTAAAGATGATTTAAAAAACAAGGCTGTTGTATCAATGGTATTAGGATACGACTTTGCTAAATATGAAACAATGCTAGATTCTTCTACTAGACATTTAACATTCATGCCAAACACACCAATCCAGGTAGGAGAAGGTATGGTACTTATTGAAGAAAAACATTCATTAACAAATGAAGAATTCAATTTTATCAAATCATGCTTTGAAAAAGCAGGTTCAGTAGAAATCTTGCCATCTCACCTTATGAATGTCGGTGGTGCCTTGTCAGGATGTGGACCAGCATTCATCTATATGGTCATTGAAGCATTAGCTGATGGTGCAGTCGCAAAAGGACTTCCACGTCAGGCTGCCTACACATTAGCTAGTCAGACAGTATTAGGTAGTGGAAAGATGCAACTAGAAACTGGTATTCATCCAGGAGAATTAAAGGATCGTGTAACATCACCAGGTGGTTCTACAATCCGTGGTGTCAGAGCACTAGAAGATGGTGCTATTCGTTCTGCTTTCATGGCAGCTATTGAAAAATCAATGTAATAGAAAAGAGGGATAATCTTGAAGGGATTTAAACTGTTAATTGTTTTGCTTGTTTTTTCTTTATTGCTTCCTATCGGAAGTGTATCTGCTAAAGAAAAAAAGATTGTTTATCTTACATTTGATGATGGACCATCACAAAACACACCAAAGGTTCTTAAGGTCTTAAAGAAATATCACGTAGTAGCTACATTCTTTGTCACTGCTCAAGAACCAGCTTACTTCAAATATATGAAGAAAGCTTACCAGATGGGAAATGGTGTTGAAGTTCATACATACTCACATGACTATAAGAAAATCTATAGTTCAACTAAAGCTTTTTGGAAGGATCACGAGAAGATGAATAAGATTGTTAAAGCCTATACAGGACATTCTTCAAAAATCTTCAGATTCCCTGGTGGAGCTTCCAATACCATCTCACGTCATTACTCACGTGGCATTATGAAGAAGCTTGCTAAAGAGGCAAAAGAAAAAGGTCTTATTTATCAGGACTGGAATGTCAGCAGTGGGGATGCTGCGGGAGCCACTGTTCCTTATAAGCGTATTGCAAGAAATGCGACTAAGAGCGGCAATATGAATCACTGTGTTATTTTAATGCATGATATGCGTACAAAGACAACAACAGTAAAGGCTTTGCCAAAGATCATTAAATACTACAAGAAACATGGGTATACATTTAGAAAATTATCTAAATCATCATTCCAGGCACATCAGCATATCAATAATTAGTGGATTTTAAAAAAAAATCCACTTTTTTTAAAAAAAGAACTTGTAAACGCTTACAAGTTATGGTATATTTTAATTACAAAGAAGGAGGACTGATTAAACCAACTTCTTAAAGAAAAAAGATACTCTAAAATAGAATCTGACCTGGCATAACAAAGAATAGGTTGAGAAATCATTCGGAAAAGCCAAAGTAGGACTATCAAAACTGATAGTAAATATTCTGATGATGCAAACAGAAATCTATGAGCGAGAAGAGTCATAGGTGGAGAGCTCAATGAAACGAATCAGAATAGAGAGCCAAGAATAATAAGCTGGAAAAGGTTAGATTTTAAAAGAGTATCTTTTATTTTGCAAGAAAACTTCTATTTGTATGCGTATAGAATAGTAGGAGGCATACTTATGGAAGAATGGATCTATTTGAGTCAGCCGTTTTTTAAAAGTGTCATGCACAGCCTAGATGAGCAGTTCATTAAGCAAATCATTGAATCTCTTATTAAAGAAGACATCACCAACTTATCTATCGAAGAAGGAGATCTTCTCTTAGGTACATTTTATAAAAAAGAGATACGCTGTCACTTTATAATAGAACGTGTAGAAACCTTTGAACTACTTTTTAAGCAGCTGATGTCAAGCTATACTTACGGTGAACCGTTTTATCAGATTGTTTTTACGGGTATAAAGAGAGATATTTTTATTGAGACATTTACTTATCGTTCATCTCGCACAATGCTTTATGATAAAGGAATGCGTACTGATCTCATTTCTTTGACTTGTTCAAATAGGGATGATAGTTTTCTTTCTCATTTTGTAGAACAGCTTACATCTCCTTCTGATGAAGATGAATTAGGCTCATCAATACTTTCATGTTTCCATCATTTCATTGAAAATGAAGAAAACATGAAAAGTGTCTATAGGGACTATTATCAAGAAGAAGTCAAAGCCATCAAGCAACAGTGCAGTTTATTAAAGAAACAGCTGAAGCTCTCAGAAGAGCGTCAGATCAAATCCCAGGTGCTGTTTTTAAAGAAGGTATTTATTCAGCGCTTTGGGGATATGAACTATCGTTTTTTGGATTATCTTTCTCACAATGAACTCGATCATCTGATAGAAAACTGTGTCACTTTAACTTTTGAAGAATTAAAAAACTATATCGAATGAAAAAGACTGAACAATGCGTTCAGTCTTTTTTGTGAAATTGAGAATATAGTGAGCCAAGTCCAATGGCAGCTACAATGATAATAATAATCTGCATGTCTATCGCCTCTTATAGAAAATAATCTCGTTTCCATTTACGTAATGCTTCTAGAAACAGTGCGTGTGATTCTTCTTCAATGTTATTGTGTTCAATATTCATGATCGCATCATGGTGAGCAGCTAAAATGGAATCAATCTCTGCTTGTGCTTCTGGTTTGTCAGAAGAGGCATCGAGCATTTCATTTCTAAGTGCTTTTGATAACTGATCATGGGAGAATTTATCATACTCCCAAACGTGAGAAATATTAATGATATTTTGTAATGTTCTACTTATTAATTCTCTATCCATGTAATCACCATAAAATATTTTATCAATTTATGAAGTGAGATGCAATTGAATTTAAAATCTAATATAAAAAGGGAATGAAATCACTTTCATAAACCGCTATCATAAGATATAATATGATTGTTGAAGAGAGTAGGGGAGGATATTATGAAGAACCTCTTTTATAGATTGATTATTTATTTAGATACCGCAAATGAAAAAGATACAAATTATAACATTGCCTTGTTTATGGCAAACAATTTTGCATTGATTTCAGGAATGCGTATCAGTGAACTGGCCAACGCATGTTTTGTGTCGCCAGCAACTATTTCACGTTTTTGTCGTGCATTGGGATATGAGAACTATGCACACTTAAAACAGGAGTGTCAGATGTTTGAATCTGATGTACATAAATTTAATAATCTGATCAATATCCCAGCTGCCAAAATGAAGTCGCAGCCTGTAGCCGCTACAAGAGAGTATGTCAATCAGGTTATTGCGACTATGCAGGATTTACCAGACTCATTGGATTGGAATGTGATTGATCAGGTGCTAAAGCTTATTCATGACTGCAAGCAGGTTGTATTCTTTGGAACACAGTTTTCCAACAGTGCAGCTATGCATTTCCAAACTGATCTATTGATGCTTGGAAAGTTTACGACTGCCTATATGGATACTGAAAGACAGCTTGAATGTGCTATGAATATGACTAAAGATTCAGTTGCCATTGTCGTTTCAGTCAATGGTCATTTTATGGGTACTGCCAGCAAGATGATGAAATATCTAAAGAAATCTAAATGCAAGGTCGTACTTATTACCAGTGAAGAAAGAAACTTCCTGAATATTCCAATTGATTATCGAATTAAGCTCAGCATGCCAAAAGATGGCAAGTCAGGCAAGCATGCTTTACTGACTACCGTTGAATTGATGAGTTTAAGATATTACACGCTTTATAGTCCTTCAGAAAAAAATAAGCGTTAGCAATTGAAAGGAGACAGTATGAGAGTTATTGAAGCATCCTTGATTAGTGAAAAAGTAAAAGAAATGTGCATTGAAGCAAACTATGCTTTACCTAAGGATATTTATGCACTTCTTAAAAAAGGAATCTCTCAAGAAGAGATGCCTCTTTCTAAAGGTACATTGGAAGTAATCAAGCGGAATGCGGATATTGCCAAAAGCAAGAAACGACCTATCTGTCAGGATACAGGCATGGCCTGTATATTTATTGAACTGGGACAGGATGTTCATATTGAAGGGAATCTGACTGATGCAATTAATGAAGGTGTAAGACAAGGGTATGTGGAAGGCTATCTTCGTAAAAGCGTAGTCGCTGATCCACTCTTTGAAAGAAAGAATACCAATGATAATACACCAGCCTTGATTCATTATGAAATCGTGCCCGGTGATAAGCTGAAGATCATTGTAGCGCCAAAGGGATTTGGTAGTGAGAATATGTGTCAGCTTAAGATGCTTAAGCCAAGCGATGGTGTCGAAGGTGTTAAGCAATTTGTATTGGACACTGTGGAACAGGCGGGACCCAATCCATGCCCACCTATTGTCATAGGTGTGGGGATTGGCGGAAACTTTGAAAATGTGGCACTGCTTTCAAAGAAGGCGATGTTAAAGGATGCAAATGAACATCATGAAGATCCACGTTATAGTGCTTTAGAAAAAGAGCTTCTAGAGAGCATCAATGCCTTAGGTATTGGTCCAGCAGGATATGGTGGAGCGACGACAGCTTTGTCTCTTCATATTGAAACACTGCCCACTCATATTGCCGGATTGCCCTGTGCCGTCAGCATCTGTTGCCATGTGGCAAGACATAAGGAGATGGTATTATGATTTCAATTCATACACCTTTGACACTTGAAAAAGTCAAGAGTCTTCATACTGGCGATCAAATCAAATTAAGTGGGACAATCTATACTGCCAGAGATGCAGCGCATAAACGGATTATTGAAATGTTAGATAATGGTGAAGAGCTCCCTTTTGATATGAAGGATGCGATTATATATTTTGCAGGACCGGCGCCTGCAACTGATGATGAAGTAATTGGTCCTTGTGGACCAACGACATCCTATCGTATGGATGCCTATTCTCCTCGTTTATTAAAAGAGGGATTAAGAGGCATGATCGGCAAGGGAAAACGCAGTCAGGATGTCATTGATACAATGAAAGAGACACATGCCTTATATTTTGGGGCTATCGGCGGGGCTGGCGCAATCATGGCTGATTGCATTACTTCCTGTGAAGTGATTGCCTTTGAGGATCTTGGTCCAGAAGCAATAAGAAGACTTGAAGTTAAGGATATGCCTTTAACAGTCGTCATAGATGATGAAGGTCATGATCTCTATGAAATTGGTAAATTAAAGTATACGGAGGGACGATATGCTAAGATCAATAAATAATTATAATGAAGTAGATATCCTATATACTCTTATGAGTTATGTGAATGTTTCATCTTCACAGGATATGTACTACACAATCGCAGAAACGATTCTTGATAATCTTGATGAGATTCCAAACATCTCAATTAATGATCTTGCGAACATGTGCTATACGTCACCAGCAACGATTTCAAGATTCTGTAAGGATCTAAACTGCAAGAGTTTTGCGAGTTTTAAGAAAGAGCTGCAGATTGCCTTGGATCTAGCCAATGATGAGATTCATCTTGAAGAAGAAGAGAAAAAGCAGTTAGCAGAAAATCCTCAGGAGATTGTCAATAAGATCTATGAGGAAACAAAGAAATCATTAACATTAGGACAAAGCTCAGTACAGATAGAAGATATTGATAAAATCTGTGAACTGATGCATTCTTCACCAAGAATTCATATGTATGCTTATCAGTTCTCTAAGCTTGTCTGCAATGATTTCCAGTTAAAGATGCTTAAGCATAAAAAGTTTATCTACTCTTTTGTCGAAAGAGGGGATGAACTACAGAAGCTTGATACAATTGAAGAAGGAGAATTGGTCATCATCGTATCAGTTCGTGCAAGAAAGAAAGCAATGGACAATCTTGTCTCTAAATTAGCAGAGCGCAAGCCACAGATTCTTCTTGTGACAATGAACCAGGATTACGAGAATGAAGCAATCAGTCATTACTACAGATTGCAGGGTCATGAGAGTGACTACACACAATCTGCAATGATGGGTACAATTGACATGTTAAGCTTATTTAATGTTATTTATTTACGCTATGGACTTAAATATTATAATATGTAATCCTTGTATGTACTTTCTATGTTTGGTATAATTGAAACAGGGTAAAAAACCTTGATTATAAAATAAGAAACGGAGATAATAATCTATGAAAAAAACAGAATTAGTTGCAAAAATGGCTGAAGAAGCTGGCTTAACTAAAGTACAGGCTGAAGCAGCATTAAACGCATTTGTAGAAACTGTAAAAGAAGCTTTAGCAGAAGGTGACGAAGTACCTGTTGCTGGTCTTGGTAAATTTGAAGTAAGAGAAAGAGCAGCTAGAAAAGGTATCAATCCTGCTACTAAGGAACCAATTGATATTCCTGCATCTAAAGCTCCAGCATTTAAAGCTTCAACTGCTTTAAAAGCATTATTAAAGAAATAATATCAAAAGGGCGAATGCCCTTTTTTCTTTGAGTATTATGTATTAAACTAAATAGTAAGGGAGGGTTCGATTATGATTGGTATTCTCTATAAAAGCAAGCATGGCTCTACAAGAAAAATCGCAAAGGTGATTAACACATATCTAGGTGATACATGCCTATTGATGGATTATAATGATTTAGACTTCCAAAAGCTTTCTTCTTGTGATACACTCATTCTCGGCATTCCTGTCTACTTTGGTAAGCTTGATGAGGAAATGGTCAGCTTTATAAAAAAGAATCAGGACTTTTTGATTGAACGACACTATTCCATTTATGTAACCGCATTGTTCTTTAGTGAATTTATGTCTTATGTCACTAGAGCTTTTGATTATGAGATCTTAAAAGATGTCAAGACGATGGCAGGACTTGGTGGTGCACTCTATTATCCTGAGCTAAGTATTTCTGAAAGAATGCTTTTGACCATTATGAATAAAAGACGTCCTTATATGCCTAAGGAACGCAATGGTGAAATCTTTGAGAATTTTGATAATGAAGAAATCGAGATTTTCGCTAAAAAAATAAAAAGAATTGATGATGCCAAGGCGTAAGTCTTGGTATTCTTGTGTCTTAAAGGAGTTTTTATGAAAGTATTGAAAGAATATGCACTTATGACTATCGCAACGCTTATTATTAGCTTAGCTGTCTTCTTCTTCCTGGTGCCTTCACATGCGGCAGTATGTTCAATCTCCGGATTGGCTATTGTGTTGTCGCATTTCATGCCTCTTTCAGTTGCTGGTATTACGATGATACTTAATATTACATTATTGATCATCGGTTATTTTCTGGTAGGAAAATCATTTATTTCAAGAACTGTCTATGCCAGTATCCTTTTGCCGGTGCTGCTTTTATGTCTAGAACATATATTCCCACATTTTCATTCGTTGACCAATGATCCATTATTAGATGTCATCTGTTACATCTTTACTGTCAATATCGGGGCAGCGATGCTTTTCAATGCTAATGCATCATCTGGTGGGATTGATATTGTCGGTAAGATCATGAATGTCTATTTTGGAATAGAAGTAGGAAAAGCTATGTCAATGGCAGGTATCCTAATTGCCTTGTCAGCTATTCTAGCCTACGATACAAAGACGGTGATCCTTTCTCTGCTTGGTACTTATCTTAATGGGATGGTATTGGATCATTATATCTTTGATCAAAAGTTAAAGCGAAAGGTCTGCATTGTGTCTAGACATGCGGAAGATATTCGGCATTTCATTATAGATAGTATGAAATCAGGGGCTACTCTTTATCGTATTGTGGGAGCCTATCATAAAGAAGAACGTGATGAAGTTGTCGCTATTGTAAACAAGAGCGAATATCGCATGTTAATGAACTATGTCAAAAAGAAAGATCCAACGGCTTTTGTGACAGTCTACAAAGTCAGTGATATGCAGTACTGTCCAAAACAAGTCGAATAAAAAAAGCCCGCGTAAGCGGGCTAGCTTTTATTTTACGATAGTTCCTTTTTTAGGACCACCAGCAGCGTTAGATTCATCAGTATCAATATGCATTGCAAGAGCGTAGTTGTCAGATACTCTGACAACTGTATCGCCAAAGATTAGTGAACGACCTTCGGTTTCGATTTTTACATTTACGATTTCACCGTTAGCAACATTGAAGCGTTTGGCATCATCTGGTGTCATGTGGACATGGCGCTTTGCGGCAATAACACCTTTTGTTAAAGTGACTTCACCTTTAGGGCCTTTTAGGACACATCCTTCAGTGCCTTCAATATCTCCTGATTCTCTAATAGTGGCGTTAAGACCTAAAGCACGCGCATCTGTCATAGCGACTTCGACCTGGCTTGCCTTGCGGACAGGGCCGATGACTGACATGGCTTTTTCTCCACGGCTTCCTACGACTGTGACTTTTTCATTGCAGGCAAACTGTCCTGGCTGAGAAAGATATTTTTTCACTGTAAGCTGATAGCCTTCTCCAAATAGGGTATCAAGGTCAGCTTGTGAAAGATGCACGTGACGTGCTGATGTTTCTACGATAAATTCTTCCATAATTAAAACGTACCTCCTACACCCATCTTACTCCTATTTTATTCTTTTTTAAAGTAGAAATGTAAGAGTTTACATCGAGGAGTTAAGTCGTATTGCTTGATTACGTTGAAAAAAACTTTTACAATATACGACAAAGGAGTTGAAAAAAATGGAAAGAAAAACTTTGTGGGAATCATATGTTGAAGCACAGCTTCATGATATGAATGAAATCGCAGAGCGATATAAGATCTGTCTTGATTTAGGGAAGACAGAAAGAGAATGCGTAGACCTTGCTAAAGATATGGCTGAAAAGCATGGCTATGTATCAATTGAATCATGTTTAAAGGAAAACAAGAAGCTTCAAGCAGGTGATAAGGTATATGCCATCTATAATAATAAGGCAGTTGTGCTTTATCATATTGGTAAAGATTCTATTGAAAATGGTATGAACATTCTTGGGGCTCATATTGATTCACCTAGATTGGATATTAAGCAGAATCCTTTATATGAAAAAGAAGGTTTTGCTTATCTTGATACACATTATTATGGTGGTATTAAGAAGTATCAGTGGGTTACTATCCCTCTAGCTCTTCATGGCGTTATTGTAAAGATGGATGGTACAACTGTAAAAGTGAATATTGGAGAAGATGATAATGATCCAGTCTTTACTGTTACTGATCTTTTAATTCATTTAGCAGGAAATCAGATGTCAAAGAAAGCTAATGTGGTTATTGAAGGGGAATCTCTTGACCTATTGGTTGGTAGTCAGACATTAAATGATGTAGAAAAAGATAATGTAAAAGCCAATGTCTTAAGATTACTTAAAGAGAAGTATGATGTAGAAGAAGAAGATTTCCTTTCTGCAGAATTAGAATTAGTTCCTGCAGATAAAGCAAGAGATCTTGGCTTTGATCGTTCTATGATTCTTGCTTATGGTCAAGATGATAAGATCTGTGCTTGGACTTCATTATTTGCGATGTTGGATATTGAAACACCAGATCGTACTGCTTGTACATTATTAGTAGATAAAGAAGAAATTGGTTCTGTTGGGGCAAGTGGTATGCATTCTAAGTTCTTTGAAAATACTACTGCTGAACTTATGGCATTGATGGGATTTGATTCTGATCTTTCAGTGAGAAGAGCTATTTCTCGTAGTAAGATGTTGTCAAGTGATGTCTCTGCTGGCTATGATCCACTTTATGCGGATGTCTTTGAAAGCAAGAATGCGGCTTTCTTAGGAAAAGGTATTGTCTTCAATAAGTTTACTGGTAGTCGTGGTAAGTCTGGGTCTAATGATGCGAATGCGGAATATATTGCAGCTATCAGAAATGTTATGGCGAAAAATAATGTGCAGTTCCAGACTGCTGAACTTGGTAAAGTTGATGTTGGAGGCGGAGGAACAATCGCCTACATCATGGCCAACTACGGTATGGAAGTTATTGATGCAGGGTTAGCTGTTCTTTGTATGCATTCTCCACAGGAAGTATGTTCAAAGGTTGATGTCTTTGAAGCAGTAAGAGCTTATAAGGCATTCTTAAAGGATATGAAATAATAATCGAGAGGGTTGATGCTTTCTATGACTGATAAGTCATGGGAGAGGATCAATGCCTCTTTTTTCTTTTTCGTGAGCTTTTTTATATGATATTCAAGTTTAGAAGCTTTTGAACGGTTTTCGCATTGCCAGATGGCTTCTATATATAAAGGAGGATGGGATTTGGTATATTTTGCGGCAGCAGCTTCTTTATGGAAGTGCTGGTGCATGCGTTTTTCTATATTATTGGTTATTCCTGTATATAAGGAATGGTCATTGCAGCGTAATATGTAGATATAGTACATCGTTTTCACCTCTTTATTATAGTAACATATAAGATTGTTTTATTTTGTATACAATCTATAAATGGGGTAATTGTTTAATGTAAACACTTACATCAATAAAGAAAGAGTTTTCTTAAAAAAAGTCCGAAAATAAAGGAAAAAAATTAAAAAAAGTATTGCATTACTGAAATGAATAGGGTAATATATCACTGTTGTGAAACGCGTAGATGTGCGAGGTTGCTGAAACGCTGATAGCCGTTGTCATGAACGGAAGGGTGTCTCAGGGAATTCGCATTGAGCGTTGTCTAACAAATAGACAAGGAGGAACAAATCATGGCAAACAACAAAATCAGAATTAGATTGAAATCATTCGATCACAAGATCTTAGATGATTCAGCAGAAAAGATTGTTGGCGCTGCTAAGAAATCAGGCGCTCAGGTCGTTGGTCCAGTACCACTTCCTACAGAAAAAGAAATTTATACAATCTTGAGAGCTGTTCATAAATACAAAGATTCTCGTGAACAGTTTGAAATCAGAACTCACAAACGTCTTATTGACATTGTGAACCCAACTCCAGAAACAGTTGACGTATTAACTCGTCTTGAATTGCCATCTGGTGTTGACATTGAAATTAAATTATAAGAAAGGTAGAGGTGTAACTCATGAAAGGAATCTTAGGCCGTAAGATCGGTATGACTCAAGTTTTCACTACTGACGGTAAGTTAATCCCAGTAACAGTTGTAGAAGCAACTCCAAACGTTGTTCTTCAGAAGAAGACAGTTGAAACTGATGGATACAATGCTGTACAGGTTGGTTTCGAAGACAAGAGAGAAAAATTAGCAAACAAGCCAGAACTTGGACACGTAGCTAAAGCAAACACTGCTCCTAAGCGCTTCATCAAAGAATTTCGTTATGACGAAATGATGAGTTATGAAGTTGGTCAGGAAATTTCAGTTGATAGCTTTGCTGCTGGTGAAATCGTTGACGTTCAGGGAACTAGTAAAGGTCACGGATACACTGGTACAATCAAGAGATTTGGTTATCAGCGTACTCCAATGGCTCATGGTGGAGGTCCTAACCACAGACACGCTGGTTCAATGGGGCCAATCGCTCCAAATAGAATTGCTCCAGGTAAGAAATTACCAGGACAGTATGGACATGTTACAAGAACAGTTCAGAACTTAGAAGTAGTTGCTGTTGATGCAGCTAACAATTGTATCTTAATCTCAGGATCAGTTCCTGGACCAAAGAAAGGTTTAGTTGTTATTCATTCAGCAGTTAAGAAAAACGGAAAGGTAAACGAAGCTAAGGAATTAGTTTCTTATGCTAAAGAAGAAGCTGCAGCGGCAGCTGAATAATGAAGCGAGAGGAGGAAATAGACATGGCAAAAGTTGCATTATTAAACCAGAAAGCTGAAAACGTTGGTGAAATCGAATTAAACGATGCGGTATTCGCAATCGAACCAAACAATCAGGCAATCTTTGATATGGTATTACTACAGAGAGCTTCATTAAGACAGGGTACTCATAAGGTTAAAGGTCGTTCTGAAGTAAGAGGCGGCGGAAAGAAACCTTGGAGACAGAAAGGTACAGGTAGAGCTAGACAGGGATCTACACGTGCTCCTCAGTGGGTAGGTGGAGGAACTGTATTTGGTCCTACTCCAAGAAGCTATAAATTCAAATTAAACAGAAAAGTAAGAAGACTTGCATTAAGATCTGCATTATCTCAGAAATTAATCGACAATGAATTCACTGCTTTAAATGATTTAGCATTTGATTCAGTTAAGACTAAGAACATGAAAGAAGTAATGACTGCGTTCAATACTCCTAGAAAAGCATTAGTTGTTGTTGATGAATTAAATGATAATGTTGCATTATCTGCAAGAAACTTACCAAATGTTAAGTTAATCGATGCTAAGCATGTAAACGTTTATGATATCTTAGATAGCACAAACTTATTCATGACTGAAGCAGCAATCAAAGCTGTTGAGGAGGTACTTGCATAATGGCACACATTACTGATGTATTAAAGAAACCTGTTTTAACTGAAAAATCTATCAGATTAATGCAGGATGAAAACAAGTATACTTTCGATGTAGATGTTAACTCTAACAAGACTGAAATCAAACAGGCTGTTGAAGCTATGTTCAATGTAAAAGTAACAAGCGTTAACACTATGAACATTAAAGGTAAAACAAAAAGAGTTGGTCGTTACGTTGGTAAGACTAACGCAAGAAAGAAAGCAATCGTTTCTTTAGCTGAAGGAAATACAATCAACTTATTCGGTGAAGAATAATCATTGCTAAAACTTTATTGGGATGCACTCGTCCCAGAGACTAAATAAGGAGGAACAAACAATGCCTATTAAAGCATATAAGCCTACTACTAACGGTCGTCGTAATATGACAGCATTGACTAAAGAAGAAATCACTGCTCAGAAACCTGAAAAGTCATTATTGACAACTGTTAATAAGAAAGCTGGACGTAACAACCAGGGTCAGATCACTACTAGACATCATGGTGGTGGACATAAGAGAAAATACAGAATTATCGATTTCAAGAGAAATAAAGATAATGTACCTGGTAAAGTTGCTACTATCGAATATGATCCAAACAGATCAGCAAACATCGCATTAATCAACTATGCAGATGGTGAAAAGAGATATATCTTAGCTCCTAAGGGGTTAGAAGTTGGTCAGACAATCGTGTCTGGTGAAGAAGTGGATATCGTAACTGGTAACTCATTACCAATGGGTAACATGCCAGAAGGTACTTTAATCCACAATATTGAAATGCATCCAGGAAAAGGTGGACAGATTGCTAGATCTGCTGGTGTATCTGCTCAGATTCTTGGTTTCGAAGGAAAATACGCTACAATCAGATTAAGTTCTGGTGAAGTGAGAAAATTCTTAAAAGTTTGCCGTGCTACTGTCGGTGAAGTTGGTAATGAAGATCATTCATTAGTTAACATCGGTAAAGCTGGTAGAAATCGTTGGAAAGGTATCAGACCTACAGTTCGTGGTTCTGTAATGAACCCTAACGATCACCCTCATGGTGGTGGGGAAGGTAAAACTTCAATCGGTCGTAAAGCTCCACTTACTCCTTGGGGTAAAAAAGCTATGGGTGTTAAGACTAGAAATAGTAAGAAACATTCTAATAAATTAATCGTACGTAGAAGAAACGGTAAATAATAGGAGGAGAAGAAAACATGGCAAGAAGCTTGAAAAAAGGGCCTTTCGTTGATGAACACTTAATGAAAAAAGTGGAAGCTTTAAATGCTTCAGGCAAAAAAGAAGTAATCAAAACTTGGTCAAGAAGATCTACAATCTTCCCTCAGTTCATCGAACATACATTCGCTGTCTATAATGGAAGAGAACATATTCCAGTATATGTAACTGAAGATATGGTTGGTCATAAGTTAGGAGAATTCGCTCCAACTAGAACATTCAAAGGTCATATCACTGACGGAAAAGCGTAATTTGAGGAGGATATAAACATGGAAGCAAGAGCGCAAGCTAAAAACATTCGTGTATCTGCTCAAAAAGCCAGATTAGTCGTGGACTTAGTTAGAGGTAAGAGTGTCAAGGATGCATTAGGTATTCTTGAATATACGAATAAAAGTGCTACACCTGCAATTATCAAAGTAATTAGCTCAGCTGCAGCTAATGCTGTACATAATGAAGGTGCAGACAAAGATAAATTAGTTATTAAAGAAATTTATGTAGACGAAGGTCCTACATTAAAGAGATTCCGTGCTAAAGCAAAAGGACAGGGAACTCAAATCTTAAAGAGAACATGCCACATCACTGCTGTGGTAGAAGAAAAATAGGAGGAAAGACAATGGGTCAGAAAGTAAGTCCAGTAGGATTCCGTGTTGGTGTTAACCGCGATTGGAGTTCAAGATGGTATGCAGATAATAAAGAATTCGCAACATTACTTCATGAAGATTTAAAAATCCGTAATTTCCTTCAGGAAAAACTATCAAGAGCATATGTTGCAAAGATCGATATCGAAAGATCTAAGAAGAGAATCAATATCTTCGTTCATACTTCACGTCCTGGTGTTGTCATCGGTAAAGGTGGAGAAGCTATTGATGCTTTAAGAAAAGAAGTTGTTAAGTTAGTAGACGGTAAACAGGTTTACATCAACGTTGTTGAAATCAAGAACGCTGATACAAACGCTCAGTTAGTTGCTAAGAGAATCGCTGAACAGCTTGAAAACAGAGCTTCATTCAGAACAGTTCAGAAGAGAGCTATCCAGTCAGCTATGAGATCAGGTGCTAAAGGTATCAAAACTGCAGTATCAGGTCGTTTAGGTGGAGCTGATATGGCAAGAACTGAAGGATACTCTGAAGGTAATGTACCTCTTCATACATTAAGAGCTGACATTGATTATGCTACAGCTGAAGCTGATACTACTTATGGTAAGCTTGGTGTAAAAGTCTGGATCTGTAAGGGAGAAATTCTTCCTGAGAAAAACAAGGAGGACAAATAATCATGTTAATGCCTAAGAGAACAAAATATAGAAGACCTCATAGAATTAAATATGAAGGTAAGACTAAAGGTGGAAAATTTGTTGCCTTTGGTGAATATGGTCTTGTTGCCCAGGATGGTGCTTGGATCACTTCAAGACAGATTGAAGCAGCCCGTATCGCTATCAATAGATACATGAACCGTGAAGGACAGGTTTGGATTAGAATCTTCCCTCATTTAGCAAAAACTAAGAAGCCATTGGAAGTACGTATGGGTTCAGGTAAAGGTTCTCCAGAAGAATGGGTTGCAGTTGTTAAAGAAGGACGAGTTATGTTTGAAGTAGCTGGTGTATCTGAAGAAGTAGCAAGAGAAGCATTAAGACTTGCTGCACATAAGTTACCTATCAAATGTAAAGTCATTAAGAGAGGTGAGTAACTCATGAAAGTCGCAGATATTAGAAATATTGAAACTACTGAATTACTTAAAAAAGTAGAAGAGTTCAAAAAAGAGTTATTTAGTTTAAGATTTCAGCAGGCTACTGGACAGTTAGAAAATACAGCTCGTATCAGAGAAGTTAGAAAGTCAATCGCTAAAATCAAAACTGTAATTAGAGAAAGAGAATTAGAAAAATAGGAGAGATGAGTATGGAAAGAAACGATCGTAAAGTTTACACTGGAACAGTCATCTCTACTAAGATGGATAAGACTATCACTGTTCTTGTAGAAACACATGTATCTCACAAGTTATATGGTAAACGTATGAAATCATCTAAAAAGTTCAAAGCACATGATGAAAATAACGTTGCTAGAACTGGTGATATCGTTAAGATTATGGCAACTAGACCATTATCTGCAACAAAACGTTTCCGTTTAGTAGAAGTCGTTAAGAAGGCAGAAATCATTTAATTCTTCTGAAAGGAGGTCACAACAATGATCCAAAACGAATCAAGATTAAAAGTCGCTGATAACACTGGTGCAAAGGAAGTATTAGTCATCAGAAATTTAGGCGGTTCTAATAGAAAAACAAGCAACATCGGTGATGTCGTTGTTGCATCAGTAAAACAGGCTACTCCAGGTGGTACAGTAAAGAAAGGTGAAGTTGTAAAGGCAGTTATCGTAAGAACAAAATATGGTGTAACTCGTGAAAACGGTTCTTACATCAGATTCGATGATAACGCATGTGTAATCATCAAAGATGATAACTCACCTAAAGGGACTCGTATCTTTGGCCCTGTTGCAAGAGAGTTAAGAGATGCAGATTTCATGAGAATCGTATCATTAGCTCCTGAAGTATTATAGGAGGATAAGAAACGATGAAAGTACGTGTTGGTGATACAGTTATGGTTATCGCTGGTAGCGATAAAGGTATGACAGGAGAAATCCTTTCTATCAACCATAAAACAAATAAAGTCGTAGTTGAAGGTGTCAACAAAGTTAAAAAACATATCAAACCTTCTCAGTCTGATCCAGAAGGTGGAATCCAGACAGTTGAAGCTCCAATCGATGCTTCTAACGTTGCATACTATGACACTAAAGCTAAAGCTAAAGTTAAGCTTGGTTATAAATTTGAAGATGGCAAAAAAGTCAGAGTTAATAAAGCTACTGGTGAAGTCATCAAAGAAAAGAAGAAATAATCTATAGGAGGCAATCATGAACAGATTACAGGAACGTTATAATAACGAAATCAGTAAGAACTTAATGGCTAAGTTCAACTATAAATCAATTATGCAGCTTCCTAAGATGGAAAAAATCGTCTTAAATATCGGTGTTGGTGATGCAGTTACTAACTCTAAATTATTAGACGAAGCTGTAGAAGAATTAACTTTAATCTCTGGTCAGAAACCAATCATCACTAAAGCTAAGAAATCTATCGCAGGTTTCAAAATTCGTGAAGGACAGGCTATCGGATGTAAGGTTACTTTACGTGGAGAAAGAATGTATGAATTCTTAGATAAATTAGTATCTATCTCTTTACCACGTGTAAGAGACTTCAGAGGTGTTCCAAATAACTCTTTTGATGGAAGAGGTAACTACACTTTAGGTGTTAAGGAACAGTTGATCTTCCCTGAAATTGATTTCGATAAGGTCAACAAATTAAGAGGTATGGATATTGTATTCGTTACAACTGCTAAGACTGATGAAGAAGGTAAAGCATTGTTAACTGAATTAGGTATGCCTTTTGCTAAATAGGAGGACAAAATAGACTATGGCAAAAACATCAATGAAAATTAAACAGCAGCGTCCTCAGAAATTTCAGGTTCGTGAATATACAAGATGCGAACGTTGTGGACGTCCACATTCAGTTATGAGAAAGTTTAAGCTTTGTCGTATCTGCTTCAGAGAATTAGCTTATAAAGGTGAAATTCCTGGAGTTAAAAAAGCAAGCTGGTAATATTTAACCCAACAGGAAGGAGGATTTGCAAATGGTAAACGATCCTATTGCAGATATGTTAACAAGAATTCGTAATGCTAATCAGCAGAGACATGAAGAAGTTTCAATTCCAACTTCTAAATTAAAAGTTGAATTAGCTAAGATCCTTACAAACGAAGGTTTCGTAGCAGGATATAGAGTCGAAGGTGAAGGTGTTAAATCTAACATCATTATCACTTTAAAATATAAAGGTAATGAAAGAGTAATCACTGGTCTTAAGAGAGTTTCTAAACCAGGTTTACGTCAGTACGCTAAGTCAAATGAAATTCCTAAGGTATTAAACGGTTTAGGAATCGTCATCTTATCAACTTCTCAGGGGCTTTTAACAGATAAAGAAGCTAGAGCTAAGAACATTGGCGGAGAAGTATTAGCTTACATCTGGTAATAAAAAAAATACAGGAGGTAATACGATGTCTCGTATTGGTTTAAAAGTCATCAATGTACCTGAAGATGTCACAGTAACAATTGCTGAAGATAATACTGTTACAGTTAAAGGTCCTAAAGGAGAATTAACAAGACAGTTTGCTGATGTCATTACAATCGCTCAGGAAGGTAATGAAATCCGTTGCTCAAGAGCTAACGAAGTTAAGCACACTAAACAGTTACATGGTACAACAAGAGCCTTAATCGCAAACATGATTGAAGGCGTTAAAAATGGATTTGAAAAGAACCTTGAAATCGTCGGTATTGGTTACCGTGCTCAGATGAAAGGTAATAAATTAGTATTAAATGTTGGTTTCTCTCATCCAGTAGAAATCGATGTTGAAGAGGGTGTTAAAGTAGAATGCCCTAGCCAGACTCAGATTAAAGTATCTGGTATTTCAAAAGAAAGAGTCGGCGAAGTTGCTGCGCAGATCCGCGCTGTCAAGAAACCAGAACCTTATAAAGGTAAAGGTATTAAGTACACTGATGAAAGAATCATCAGAAAAGAAGGTAAGACTGCAGGTAAGAAGTAGTCAAACTAAGGAGGATATAGGATCATGGCAAAGAAATTGTCAAGAAACGATGTTCGTGTTAGACGTCATCTTAGAGTTCGTAAAAAAATCTCTGGTACTCCAGAATGTCCTAGACTTAATGTTTTCCGTTCAAACAAAAACATTCATGCTCAGATCATTGATGATGTGAATGGTGTAACTTTAGCATCTGCTAACTCAGTAGAATTAAAGTTAGAAAACGGTTCAAACATTGAAGCTGCTAAGACAGTTGGTACAGAAGTTGCTAAAAGAGCATTAGCTAAGAATATTGAAGTAGTCGTATTCGATCGTGGTGGATACATCTATCATGGTAGAGTAAAAGCACTAGCAGAAGCTGCTAGAGAAGCTGGACTTAAATTCTAAGAGGGAGGTTAAATAATGGAACAGCGTAAACCAAGAAATGATCGTAATAACGGTCAGAGAAGAAATGGTCGTAGAAATAACAAAAGAAGACCTAGAGTTGAAAAAGAATTTGAAGAACGTGTTGTCACTATTAACCGTATCACTAAAGTTGTAAAAGGTGGACGTAAAATGCGTTTTGCTGCCTTAGTTGTCATCGGAGACAAAAAAGGTAGAGTTGGATTCGGTACTGGTAAAGCTCACGAAGTACCTGATGCAATCAGAAAAGCAAGCGAAGCTGCTAAAAAGAACCTTATCAATGTTTCAATCAAACATGGTACAATCCCTCATGAAATTAAGGGTCAGTTCGGTTCTGGATATGTATTCTTAAAACCTGCTGCTGAAGGTACTGGAATCATCGCTGGTGGACCAGTCAGAGCGGTTGTAGAATTAGCTGGTTATTCAGATATCTTATCTAAATGTATTGGTTCTAGAACACCAATCAACATGGTAAGAGCAACTATCAAAGGTTTATCAGAAATGAAGACTGTTGAACAGGTAGCTGCATTAAGAGACAAAACTGTTGAAGAAATTTACGGTTAAGGAGGAGCTTTAAATGGCAAAATTATCAATTACTCTTACAAAGAGCCCAATTGGTGCTAAGAAAAACCAGAAGGCTACTCTTAAAGCCTTAGGTTTAACTAAAATGCACAAGACTGTCGAAAGAGAAGACAATGTCTATACTCAAGGTATGATCAACACTGTTAGACACCTTGTAACAGTAGAAGAAAAACAGTAGGAGGTGCGATCATGAAATTACACGAATTACATTACACTGAAGGTGCACGTAAAGAAAGAAAACGTGTAGGACGTGGAACAAGTTCTGGACATGGTAAGACTTCTACAAGAGGTCAGAAAGGTCAGGGCGCTAGATCAGGTGGAGGTAAGAAACCTGGTTTCGAAGGTGGACAGACTCCATTATTCATGCGTTTACCAAAACGTGGTTTCACAAACGTTAATAGAAAAGAATTTGCAATTGTTAATGTTGAAGATTTAAACAAATTCGAAGCTAACGCAGTAGTAGATTTTGAAGCTTTAAAAGCTGCTGGTTTAGTTAAAAAAGAATTAGATGGTTTAAAAATCTTAGGTAATGGTGAACTTAGTGTTGCTTTAACTGTTAAAGCTAACAAGTTCTCTGCTTCAGCGGTTAAGGCCATCGAAGCTGCAGGTGGAAAAACTGAGGTGATCTAAAGGTGATTAACTTTTTAAAGAATGTCTTTAAAAAAGGTGAATTGCGTAGAAAGGTCATCTTCACACTTGGTATGTTGTTTGTGTTCCGTTTAGGAGCAGCCGTTACAATTCCATATATTGATACAAGCAGTTTAACATCTGCTGCTACCAACTCTGGTATTTTCGGTATTATGAACATGCTAGGTGGAGGTACTTTAGAGAGATTCTCCCTATTTTCATTGGGGGTTTCTCCATATATTACTTCTTCCATCATTATTGAATTATTATCAATGGACGTTATTCCTGTCTTAGCTCAATGGCAGAAGGAAGGAAATAACGGTAAGAAGAAAAAAGACAGAGTCACAAGATTCCTGACATTAGCTCTTGCAGCTATTCAGGGTGGCTCTCTTACATATGCATTTGATAAAGGGTATGGCATCTTAACTCAGTCATCACTTTACACTTATGTGTATGTTGTCTTGATTATGGCTGCTGGTTCAATGTTTGCAATGTGGATTGGTGATCAGATTACAATCAAGGGTGTCGGAAACGGTACTTCATTGTTGATCTTCACTGGTATTGTTGCCAATTTACCAAATCAGTTCTTGACTTCATACGATACAATGGTATCTTATAAGTCGACAATGACAGCTGTAACAAGCATTGTATGGTATGCGTTATTTGTACTTGCTTACTTAGCAATCATGGTGTTTGTTGTTTATACGGAAGGCGCTATTCGTAAGATTAAGATGTTCTATCCTACAAACTCACAGACAATCATGCGTACAAAGGAAGATACACATATGCCATTGAAGATTAACAGTTCATCTGTAATTCCTGTTATCTTCGCGGCCAGTGTACTTGCTGCTCCTAGAACTATCATTAGTTTCATGAAGAGTACAAGCACAACGACTGCTATTGATAATATTTTGAATTATCAGAAGCCTGTTGGTTTTGTCCTATATGTTATCATGATTGTATTCTTCACATTCTTCTATTCAAATCTACAGATTGATGCTAAAAAGATTTCTGAAGATCTTAAGAAGAGTGGAGGCGCAATTCCTGATGTCAGACCAGGGGTTGATACTAAGAAATATATCGGTACAGTGTTAAATAGAATCACTGTAGTTGGTGCATTGTTCTTAACAATCATTGCTGCAATTCCTATCATTGTTCCGGTTGTTTGGACAGCTACTGCTGATAATGCCTTATCACTTGGTGGTACTGGTTTGATTATCGTGGCTGGTGTTGCCCTTGAAACAATCCGTCAGATCAGAAGTATCCTTACTCGTAAAGAGTACCATGGATACATTAGAAAATAAGTAGTTTAATAAGGAGTGGTCGTACAATGAACATTATTTTAATGGGTCCTCCTGGTGCAGGAAAAGGGACTCAAGCAAAGAAACTTGTAGAAAAATATGGACTAGTTCAGATTTCTACAGGAGACCTATTCAGAGCTGCAATTAAAGAACAGAATAAGTTTGGAGTAATTGCTAACTACTTTATAAAATATGGATATCTTGTACCTGATGATTTTACTAATGAAATGGTCTATGACTATTTAAAAGAACATTTATCAGAGTTCAAGAATGGATTCATTTTAGATGGTTTCCCAAGAACAGTTGTTCAGGCTAGAGAGCTTGAATCTTGGGAAAGAGAATTTGGATTCAAGATTGATGCAAATGTTAATCTTGATATCCCTGAAGAAGAATTAATTGGAAGATTATCTGGTAGAAGAACATGTAGAGAATGTGGTAACACATTCCACATCATGTACAAACCACCAAAGGTTGAAGGCGTATGCGATGTCTGCGGTGGAGAATTATATCAGAGATCTGACGAAAGCGAAGAAGCCGTTAAGGTTAGACTCGCTACATACGAAAAACAGACTCGCCCACTCATTGACTATTATGCAATGAAAGGTTCGCTTAAGAACGTTGACGGCAATCAGTCAATGGAAGATGTTTTTAAAGCAATAGAGGATGTTTTGGAGGATAAATAATGATTACTATCAAAGATTCAAGAGAAATTGAATTGATGAGACATGCTGGTCATGTTGTTGGACTTGTTCATCAAGAATTAGAAAAATGGCTTAAGCCAGGTTTAACAACAAAAGAAGTTTCAGACTTCTGTGAAAAGATTATCCGTGATGAAGGTTGTACACCTAGCTTCCTAAACCTTTATGGTTTCCCTGGAGCTGTCTGTGTATCTGTAGGAGACACAGTTGTTCATGGTATCCCAGATAACTATGTCTTAAAAGATGGTGACATTATCTCAGTTGACGTGGGAGCCTGCTGGAAAGGTTATCATGGCGATAGTGCCTGGACCTATGTAGTAGGTACTCCTAGCGACGACGTCAAACATCTCATGGAAGTGACTGAGGCTGCATTATTTGCAGGTTTGGCCCAAGTTAAACCTGGAAATCGCTTATCCGATATATCTCATGCTGTGCAGACTTACTTAGAGAGTCATGGTTGTACAACACCTAGAGACTACACAGGTCATGGAATTGGTACTGAGGTTCATGAAGATCCATCTGTTCCAAACTGGGGAGCTCCTGGTAGAGGTCCACGTTTGAAAAAAGGTATGGTACTTGCGATTGAACCAATGGCCCATCTTGGCGGTGAAGAAGTCTATACATTAGATGATGGTTGGACTGTAAAAACAAAAGACCATTCTCTAGCAGCTCATTACGAGCATACCGTAGCAATCACTGATGATGGCTATGAGATTATGACAAAAGTTTAAGAGGTAAAAGTATGGCAAAGAAAAACGACGTGATTGAAGTCGAAGCTACTGTTGTTGAAACATTGCCTAATGCACAGTTTCAAGTTCAGTTAGAAAACGGAGTTACTATTCTTGCTCACGTTTCTGGTAAAATCCGAATGAACTACATCCGCATTTTACCGGGGGATAAAGTAACAGTCGAAATTAGTCCGTATGATTTAACACGTGGGCGCATCACATTTAGACATAAATAATACCCAACAGGAGGTAATAAAGATGAAGGTTAGAGCATCTGTAAAACCAATGTGTGATAAATGCAGAGTAATTAGAAGAAAAGGGAAAGTAATGGTAATCTGTGAAAACCCTAAACATAAGCAAAGACAAGGTTAATTTAGGAGGAACTATTAATGGCTCGTATAGCAGGTGTCGATATCCCACGTGATAAACGTGTGGTTGTTTCTTTAACTTACGTATATGGTATTGGTCTTACTACATCTAAAAAGATCTTAGCTGCTGCTAATGTATCTGAAGATGTTAGAGTTAAAGACTTAACAGAAGAAGAAGAAACTAGAATTAGAAAAGAAGTAGAAAAGATTAAAGTTGAAGGTGATCTTCGTAGAGAAACACAGTTAAACATTAAGAGATTAATGGAAATTGGTAGCTACAGAGGTATCCGTCATAGAAAAGGTCTTCCAGTAAGAGGTCAGAAGACTAAGACTAACGCAAGAACTCGTAAAGGTAAAGCGCGTCCAATCGCTGGTAAGAAGAAATAATTTAGGAGGAAAGCTCAATGGCAAAAGCAACAAAGAACACACGTGGTAAAAGACGTGTTAAGAAAAATATCGCTAAAGGTATTGCTCATGTTCATTCAACATTCAACAATACAATTGTAACTATTGCTGATGAAAATGGTAATGCTGTCACTTGGTCTAGTGCTGGTGCATTAGGATTCAAGGGATCAAGAAAATCAACTCCATATGCTGCTCAGATGGCTGCTGAAGCTGCTGCAAAAGCTGCTATGGATCATGGAATGAAACAGGTTGAAGTAAACGTTAAGGGTCCTGGACCTGGACGTGAATCTGCAGTTAGAGCTTTATCTGCTGCTGGACTTGAAGTAACAGCAATCACTGATGTTACTCCTATCCCACATAACGGATGCCGTCCACCAAAACGTCCTCGTGGATAATCATAAGAAGGTTAAATCACATTCATAATTATCTCTAAGAGGAGGAACAAAATGCAGAAATTTGAAAAAGCAAACTTCAACGTTGAAACTTATGATGAAGACAACAACTACGGTAAGTTTGTCATCGAACCTTTAGAAAGAGGTTTCGGTACAACAATCGGAAATGCATTAAGAAGAATCTTACTTTCTTCTATGCCTGGTTCTGCAGTCTTCGCTATCAAGATTGATGGTGCAATTCATGAGTTCTCAGCAGTTGACGGTGTCGTAGAAGATGTTACATCAATTATCTTGGCCATCAAGAAGTTAGTATTCGATATCGATACTGATGAAGATGTGACAATGGTCGTTGACGTGACTGGACCAGCAACTGTTACTGGTGCAGACATTCAGTGTCCATCAGAAGTCAAAATGGTTTCAAATGATTTAGTTATCGCTCACGTAGCTGAAGGTCATCGTTTATACATGGAAATGTATGCACATAAAGATCGTGGTTACCAGAGTGCTGACCAGAACAAGAAGTATGTGAATACAATTGGTGTAATCCCAACTGATTCCATCTTCTCACCTGTAGTCAATGTCTCTTATAAGACAGAACCAACTAGAGTTGGTCAGTCTGCTAAATATGACCAGTTAACAATGGAAATTACTACTGATGGTTCAATTAAACCTCATGAAGTACTTGCGTTAGCTGCAAAAATCTTAGTTGAACACTTGAACATGTTTGTTGAATTAACTGATGAAGCCATGAATATGGAAGTCATGAGTGAAGTTCAGCAGGATACTGGAAACAAAGTACTTGATATGACAATTGAAGAATTAGACTTATCTGTTCGTTCTTACAACTGTTTAAAACGTGCTGGAATCCAGACTGTTCAGGAATTAGCTTCTAAAACTGAAGATGACATGATCAAGGTTAGAAATCTTGGTAAGAAGTCATTGAAAGAAGTAAAAGAAAAGTTATTAGAATTAGGTTTAGGCTTCAAGCCTGTAGACTAATTAAGAATTTGGAAGGAGCTCTATAATGGCAAATAATAGAAAATTAGGACGTGTGTCTTCTCATAGAAAAGCTATGTTACGTAACCTAGCTACTGATGTCATTATGCATGGTAAGATTGAAACAACTGATACAAGAGCTAAAGAAGTTCGTAAAGTTGTTGAAGAATTAATCACTTTAGGTAAACGTGGTGACTTACATGCAAGAAGACAGGCTGCTGCTGTACTTCAGGATGTTGTTGATCCTAAAACTGGAAAAACTGCTTTACAGAAGTTATTTGATGAAGTAGCACCTAAATATGCTGATAGAAATGGTGGTTACACTAAAGTCTTAAAGACTTACAACCGTAAAGGTGACAATGCCACTATGGCAATCATCACATTATTATAGAAAAAGGCGAGCTATGCTCGCTTTTTTTATTCTATTTGAGGGATTTCCTTGCGGAAGTAATCCATATCTGCTGTATTTTAATGATCATGAAATAAAAAGCAGAATAGAAAGACGTTCTTTTTGTATTTTGAAAATATTTTATAATGACATTTACAAAATACGTTTATTTAATTGTTAATTCATGTTAATGACGTTAAAATGACATTAATTATACTTGTTTATCACGATATAATTCGTTATTGTGGTTCATGTAAACACAGGAGGAATTAACTATGTTATTAAATAAATTACAGAATAGATTACCAGAAATCTCAGCAGTGGTAGCTGAAGAAAAGGGAATTGATCAGTTAGCAGTACGCTATGAAAAAGGAGAAAGCTTATCAGCTTCTTTCTTAAGAGCATTACATGCATTCTTCAATAGTGTACCATCAGTTGCTGATGTGATCTCTGAAGATGAAGAAATGCCAACAGATCAGCTTATTGCTGGATTGAAAAAAGGAAACTTTAGCTTTAGATAAAAACAGCCGAAAGGCTGTTTTTTTCATATCATGTACATCTATGTAACCCTTTGCATTTACACTGTAATGTTATTATAATGAAATGCGAGGTGAATGTCATGATACTTAATAAGATAGAGAAAACACATCTTTCAGAAAGTGAGTCGGTCATTATGCGCTATATTCTTACTTTAGGAGAAGATGTTGCTAATAAGACAACTCAGGATATTGCCAAGGCGACGTTCACAAGTGCACCGCTGTGTGTAAGAATTGCGAAGAAGCTCGGTTATGAGGGCTGGAATGATTTTAAGAAAGCTTTCGTAGAAGAGCTGCAGTATATGTATGCGACAAAGGATGTGGATGCCTCCATTCCTTTTGTGGTTAATGATGACTTAATGACCATTGCTAATAGTATATTGAGACTTGAAGAAGAAACAATTAGCGATACGAAAGCCTTGCTTTCTCACGATGATCTTGCAAAGGCTGTCTCATTACTAAGAAAGGCGGAAGTCATTGATATTTATTCAAAATCAAGCTATGTCTATTTGGCTCAAGGATTTATGCAGAAGCTATATAGTATTCATAAGATGGTCAATGTAGATGCGAATATCGGTAATCCGATACTCCAGGCGGCAATGGGAGATGAGACACATGTGGCCATTGTTATTTCTTATTCTGGAGAAACACCTATTACTTTGAATGCGGCCTTTAAGGCACAATCAAAGGGGACACCGATCATTGCGATTACAAGTATTTCTCAATCCACATTGTCTAAGATGGCGGATGTTTCATTAAGAATCAGCTCTCAGGAAATGCTGAACACTAATATTGGACAATTTGCCAGCAGCCAGTCGATTGCCTGCATTCTTGATATTCTATATGCAGCGATATTCTCATTTGATTATGATAAGAATCTAGAAAGAAAAATAGATGTCGGTAAAGAAGTAGATGATGGTTATTCTGAATATGAATATATCAGCAAGGTGGATGATTGACATAGAGTCTTGAATAACATAAAATGAAGAACATTAGGGGGAATTCTCATGCTTCATGTAGAAAATTTATGTTTTGAGTATGATGAAGGATTAAAAACCATCGATCATATTTCATTTCATGTCGAAAAAGGCTCATATACGACAATCCTTGGTCATAATGGATCAGGGAAGAGCACCATTGCAAAATTGGTTATCGGTCTACTTGCAGCTAGTCAAGGACATATAGAAGTAGGCGGTATACCATTAAGTGTAGAGACACTAAATGATGTAAGAAAACAGATAGGCATCGTATTCCAGAACCCAGACAATCAGTTTATCGGATCCACCGTCCGAGATGATATCGCTTTTGGGTTAGAAAATCTTTGTGTGCCTCATGATGAAATGGAAGGCATTATTCAAGAGTATGCCAAAAAAGTTAATATGCTTGATTTCTTGGATCATGAACCAACAAAACTTTCCGGAGGACAAAAACAGCGTGTTGCTATTGCGGGTATTTTAGCAATGAACCCACATCTTATTATTTTAGATGAAGCAACCAGCATGCTTGATCCTAAGGGAAGAAAAGAAATCAATGAACTTGTACGCTCATTGAATCAAAAGAATCATATGACCATTCTTTCTATCACCCATGATATAGAAGAAGCTGCTAAAAGTGATCATGTCATCTTATTAGAAAAAGGACATATCATAGATGAAGGTGCACCAGAAAAGGTGTTGTCCGACACTAAGCGCATCAGAGATTTGGGATTAGATGTTCCATTTGCTTATCAGGTATCTGAAGAGCTAATTAAAAGAGGAATATCGGTAGAAAAGACACTTGATACAGAAAAGTTGGTGAAAGCACTATGTCAATTACATTCAAAAATGTAGAATACATCTACGGAGAAGAAACACCAATTGCTTATCAAGCACTAAAGGGTGTCAATCTTCATGTTGAAAAAGGATCATTCACAGCCCTGATTGGTCATACAGGAAGCGGTAAATCCACTCTCATTCAACATATCAATGCCTTATTGATTCCAAGCTCAGGAAAAGTCACAATCGAAGACTTTGAAATCACGCATACCAAAAAGCCACAGCTATTAAAGCCATTGCGCAAGAAAGCAGGACTGGTTTTCCAGTTCCCAGAATATCAGCTTTTTGAAGAAACAATAGAAAAAGATATTACCTTCGGACCACGTAACTTCGGTGTATCTGAAGAAGAGGCCAAACAAAAGGCAAGAGAGTGCCTTTTGCGCGTTGGCCTCGATGAATCCTATCTCGAACGTTCACCATTTGAACTTTCCGGAGGACAAAAGCGTCGTGTCGCTATTGCCGGAATTTTGGCAATGGATCCAGATATCCTGGTATTAGATGAGCCTACGGCTGGTCTTGATCCTCAAGGGGCAAAGGATATGCTTGATCTGTTTAAGGATTTTCAAAAGTCGGGGAAGACAGTGATTATGGTATCTCATGATATGAATCATGTGTTGAAATATTGTGATCATGTAATTGTGATGAACAAGGGACAAGTTGAAAAGCATTGTCGTGTAGAGGATCTCTTTAAGGAAAGAGATTATCTTCAACAATTAAGCATTGATTTGCCATTGATGACAGATTTTATTGATAAACTTAATAAGAACGGTTTCCATATTGATCATGCGATTAACAATATGGATGATCTTATTAAAGAAATAGGAGGTGAACTCCATGAATGATATTATTTTTGGACAGTATCTTCCTGGCAATTCAATAATGCATCGTCTTGATCCAAGATTAAAGATTGTAGGATTATTGGTATTGCTTATTACCATTTTCTTTGATGCAGGATTTTTAGGATATGGTATTCTTGCCTTATTGGCCATTGGTATTGTTGCTTGTTCATCAATTCCATTAAAAAGAATCATGAAAGCCATGAAGCCAATATTTTTTATGATATTGTTCTTGGCAGTCTTTAACTTATTATTAATACAGACAGGATATGTGATCTTCAGATTCTGGATCTTTAAGATCTATTCAGGAGCAGTAACGCAGACTGTCTACATTATTATCAGATTGATTCTTATTATCATGTTAACTACTACCCTTACTGCTACAACCAAGCCATTGGATCTGACTTTAGGATTGGAACATCTTATGAAGCCTCTTCATAAGATTGGCTTTCCGACTCATGAAGTCGCTATGATGATTTCTATTGCCTTACGTTTTATTCCTACATTATTGGAAGAAACACAGCGTATCATGAAAGCACAGGCTTCCCGTGGTGTGGATTTTCAGGAAGGGTCACTTAAAGATAAGATTGGGGCAATCATTTCCTTGATTATCCCGTTGTTTATTTCTGCTTTTCAAAGAGCAGAAGATCTTGCAAATGCAATGGAGAGCCGTAACTATATTCCTGGCGCATTGCGTACAAGATATCATCAATTAAGTTGGAAAGGAAGAGATACCATTGCAGCTCTTATTCTTTGTGCTGTTTCAATGGGAATCTTTGCGTTAAGTCTTTTATGACAAGAATTAAATGTATAGTGGCTTATGATGGGACACTCTTTCATGGATGGCAGATTCAAGTTAAAGAACGCAGCGTTCAGGAAGAGATTCAGAAGGCACTTAAAAAAATTACAGGTGAAGACATCATCATCCATTCTTCAGGAAGAACGGATGCTGGTGTCCACGCTGAAAACCAAGTTTTTCATTTTGATACCAACAAGAACATCAATGAGAAACAATGGGCAAGAGCATTGAATCATTTCTTGCCAGATGATATTTACATTAAAGATAGTGAAGCAGTCAGTGATGATTTTCATTCACGTTATAGTGTAAAGAAAAAAGAATATCATTATCGTTTGTCAACGAATACATATTCGCCCTTCGATCGTCATACGATCTACCAGTATCCTTATGGCAAGCTGGACTTAGAAATCATGAGAGAAGCAGCTAAGATCTTTATTGGAGAACATGATTTTGCATCTTATTGTGTCTATGATGAATATGGAAATACCATCAGAACACTTTATGATTTCACCATTGAAGAAAAAGATGGCTTCTTTACTTTTAAACTAATTGGTAGTGGCTTTAGAAGATATATGGTCAGACATATTGTCGGTGGTGTCATTCAGGTAGGTGCTCATCGTCGCAGCATTGCTTATCTTAAGGAGCTTCTTGATTCTAAGGGAGAAAAGAAATGCTTATTTAAAGCTGAACCAGAAGGATTATATTTGATGCATGTTCATTATGAAGAAGAGTAACATCTTCTTTTTTTATTTTATGGTGTTATAATGAGAAAGATGTGAAATGGGGAGGAAAACGATGAAGAAAATTATTATTGCCTTTATTGTCCTATGTTTAGCAGGGGCAATTGGCTATGGAGTAAATGAATACAATATCTATTCATCAACGACAATGAAGAAGAAGGAGGTTGTACTATATGAGCAGGATGTTCTTCATGTCGATGGTGGAAAAGAGAAAGTGAATGTAAAAGTAGGAAATCCTAGCTTACTTGATGTGAATGTCAATAAACATGCGATTAAGCTGGTAGCTAAAAAGAAAGGGAAAACTGATCTTAAGGTAAAGTGTGGCTATAAGAACTTTAATGTGAAAGTAGATGTCAGACCATATCAGATTTCTCATAAGGATTTAACTTTATTTGTAGGACAGAGCTATAAGGATCCAGGTGATTTTGGTGGCAAGGTGCCTAACTATCAGGTTAAGGATTATGCGACTTCAAAGAATGGAATGATTACTGCTACAAAAGTTGGAAAGACTAGTTATAAAGCTACAATTGGCAATACGATGTTTAAAGGTAATCTTACAGTAAAGCCAATGAACTTTATGTCTGAAGGATTAACTATCTATGATAATACTGATCATTATAATCTTTACAGTAAAAATAGTGATAAGCGTATTAATCCTGCAAGTATTACAAAGGTACTTTCAGTTTATACTTACTTGAAGACAATCAAGAGCCTTGATGAAAAGGTGAAAGTGAAACAAAGTGATATTGATCAATGTTATAGCTGTGGAGGAGCGTATATCTCAGGATTTAAAGCTAATGAAACAGTCACATATCGTGATTTGATTTATTCAGCATTGCTTGTATCAGGAGGAGAAGCAATCTTTGGATTAGAACGTCTTTGCTTTAAGAATAAAGAAGCAATGCGTAATGCGATGAACAAGTATGCGAAAGAAGCAGGAATGAACCATTCGCATTTTGAAAATCCAGTTGGAATGAGTAATCCTAGTCATTATATGACAGGTAATGATATTGTGAAGATGATGAAGTTTGTATTGAAAGATCATACTTTCAAGAAAATGTTCTTTACGAAGAGCTATCAGACTACAAATAAGAAGCATACTTTTAAGTCTCCTTCATCTGGATATGGAAAATTAGCTAAAGGTGCGAAGACAGGATATACAGTAGCAGCGAAGATGTGTATCGTTGTTTGTAGTCAATATAAAGGTCATACATTCTTTATTGCTCAGACGGGGGCAAACAATAAAATTGACAGATTTAATGATATAAAGAAGGCTCATCAAATCATTACGAATTTATAATTGTTTTTTTGATTTACCAATTGACAATTGATTGAACTTGTTTATAATATAGGTTGTCTCTTTGAGGGGCGAATGCGCCTTTAAGAGTTTGATTTGTTTGTTTATTTGAGTGATTGGTCATCTTATCAAACCAATCGTAAGCTTTGATAAACTCATTAAAAAAAGACCCCGGTAAGGTTAAATTTTAAGGAGATACGAAAATGAGACAAACAACTATGGCTAATAAAGCCACAATCGAACACAAATGGTATGTTGTTGATGCTACTGATATGGTATTAGGTCGTTTAGCATCACAGGTTGCCACTGTATTAAGAGGAAAACATAAACCTACTTACACTCCTCATGTAGATACAGGGGATTATGTAATCATCGTTAATGCAGACAAAGTAAGAATGACTGGTAATAAACTTGCTAATGAAAAGTATTACCATCACACTGGATGGCTTGGCGGACTTAAAGTGAAAACTGCTAAGGAATTCTTAGAAAAAGATCCTACAGGATTTGTTGAACATGCAGTAAAAGGTATGTTACCACACAACACTTTAGGTAGAGCACAAGGTATGAAATTATTTGTATATGCTGGTCCTGATCATCCACATGCAGCTCAGAAACCAGAAGAATTGAAAGTTAAAGGGTAAGGAGGACGAGTAAATGGCAAATGTACAATACAGAGGAACAGGACGTAGAAAAACTTCAGTAGCACGTGTTATCTTAACACCAGGTACTGGAAACGTTACTATCGATGGAAGAGATGCTAAAGAATATCTAATGTCAGATATTCTTGTTCAGATCGTCAACCAACCTTTAGAATTAACTGGAACAAAAGACAAATTTGACGTAACTGTAAATGTATACGGTGGAGGATACGCTGGTCAGGCTGGTGCAATCCGTCACGGTATCGCAAGAGCTTTATGTGAAGCTGGAGATTATAGACCAACTTTAAAAGCAGCTGGTTTATTAACTCGTGATGCTCGTAAGAAAGAACGTAAGAAATACGGTCTTAAGAAAGCAAGACGTGCTCCACAGTTCTCTAAACGTTAATCTATTGCTGAGGAGAGCAATGATGAAAACCCCATTTTGGGGTTTTTTTTATTGCTCATTTAATTTAAGCGTTAAACTTTATTTAAGTTTCAGATGTTATTATATTAAAAAGCTAATTTGACCATTTTTTTACTTTTCAATCATAAATTATTGATTTTTTCATGATTTGATAGTATATTTTTGAATTGGCTATGCATATATAGAAACGATAATAGAAAGTAAAGGGAAATTATTAATGAGTAAAGGAAAAACGGATGTACAAACGTTTATGTCTTCGCCCGGCAGGGAGGAGTCATTTTTAAATGAAGGAACACTCACTCGTTTTTATAAGGGAGAAGATCGTTCCGATACATCTTTTGATTTAGATTTAAAATCGATTACATGGGATTATGATTTACTTACCGGGTTACCATGTATGAAAAAATTCTTGGATCTTGTATCAACTGATTTTCAGCAATATGAGAATTATGTATTCCTCTATTTCAATCTCACTAATTTTAAATTATTTAATGCGAAATACGGAATGGAAGCAGGTGACCAGCTCCTAATTGAGATTGCCAATATCTTGAAGAATGTCTTCAAGGATGATTGTTTGTCTCGTTTCTCAGATGACCATTTTGCAGTTTTTACAAAAGATCATGAGCTAGAAACAAAAATAAAACGTGCTTATCAGCTGATTAGACATCAGCCTTTTGCTAATGGGATAGATGTCAAGATAGGTGTCTATAAAGTAAAAGAAAGAAATGTCAATCCACAGACAGCATGTGATATGGCCAAGATTGCCTGCGACAGCATGCGTACTAAAAATGATCGTTATTTTGAATACTATAAGCCAGAACTTCTAAGAAGAATGGAACTTGCAGATTATATCATTACCCATATTGATGAAGCAGTTGCCAATGACTACATTAAAGTGTACTATCAGCCAGTTATTCGAACACTTAATCGTACTTTGTGTGGAATGGAAGCACTCGCTAGATGGATTGATCCAGTCAAGGGGTTCATGAGTCCTGGTGATTTTATTCCTGTATTAGAAGAAAATCACTTGATTCATAAGTTGGATCGTCATATTGCCAAGCTTATCTGTCAGAACTATTCTAAAAGAGTTGCTAATGGTGAACCAATCATGCCAGTCTCATTCAACTTATCGCGTTTAGATTTCTTATCATGCGATATGTTTGAAGTACTAGAAAAGTATGTCAAGGAATATAAAGTTCCTAGAGATATGATTCATATTGAAATCACGGAAAGTGTATTTGTGGAAGATGGACTTATCATTGGTGATGTCATAAGACGCTTCCATAATGCTGGATATCAGGTATGGATGGATGACTTTGGAAGTGGCTTTTCTTCACTTAATGTATTAAAAGATTACAATTTTGATGAATTAAAGATCGACATGGTTTTCCTTTCACATTTTAACAATCGCTCAAAAGAGATTGTTAAATCAACAGTTGGCATGGCAAAAAACATTGGAATCCAGTCACTAGCTGAAGGGGTTGAAACGGAAGAACAGTTGGCGTTCTTAAGAGAAATCGGCTGTGAGAAAGCACAGGGATATCTTTTCAGTAAGCCATCCCCCTATATGGATGCCTTGAATGCCTGCATCTCAAAAGGTATTCAAGTAGAAACCCGTGTAAGAAAAGAGTTCTTTGATGCACTTAACAAAGTTGACTTTATGACCGATTCAGCTTTTGCGATTATCGAAGATGACGGAGAAAAGGTAGAGTTCCTTTTTGCCAATAAAGACTTTGTATGTGCCTTAAAAGAGAATGATATCTTTACAAAAGAACAGGCATCAGCCATAGTCAATTCACCACATTTACCGGTTGCTAAACTATATAGAAGATTTATTAAGACAGTCATTCGTACAAGACAGCCAGAAGTTGTCAGCATTCCATTAAAGAAGGCTATTGTACAATTAGAAGTTACATGTCTTTCTCAATGTCAGGGACATTATCTTCATCATGTTCGCATGTCTGATCGCTGTATTGAAAAGAGCATTAAAGTACAGCGCAGCATGAATATGATGCTTAGAAATATTTATTATCTTTATGATGAAATCATGATCTATGATCTAAGTGGATCAAATGATTACCTTGATCTTACACCAACATTAGGAAAATATGTTAATCTTGAAAAAGGATTAGAACGTGAAATAGAGCTTTATTGTTTAGAAAAGATCTTCCCTGAAGATCAACAACGTTTTAGAGAATTCGCAGATAAAGAACTGCTGTCAGATTATGTTAAGACAAGTGTTAATGGTGCTAGTGTTGGCTATTTTAGAACAAGGGATGAGAATGGGAATTATCCTTGGAAAATGCATACCATAATTCCTATTCCTCAGGAATGTTCTTATATGCACTGTGTCAATAAGACCGCATTTAAGGATGTTGATTTTGGCAAAGCTATATTAAAAGATTATTATTTCTCCATGCCTAGAATGAAGGAATTAGATCGTCATGTAAAAGAGGATATTATCATCAAATCTGAACTTTGGGATAATATGATCACATACTCTAATACACCATATTTTTGGAAGAATGAAAATCGTGAGTATGAAGGTGTTTCAGATACTTTCCTTGATTATTACAAGCTTAAAGGAAAAGAAGACATCATTGGCAAGAAGGATGAAGATCTTCATTGGTATATCAATGAAGGACAGATAATCAATGAAGAAGAAGATATTCTTAAGAATGGTGTCATAAGACAAGTATCTGTTTGTCAGTCTCATAAAGAAGGATTGCTAAAAGATACAATCATTGTCAAGAAGCCATATTATAAAGATGGTTTTGTGGCAGGACTTATTGGATATATTGTTAACTTTAAAGAAGGAGAAAACGTTGTATCCAATGATCCGATTACGGGACTTCTCAACTATGATGGTATTGTAAAAGCTGCCATCAGCTATGAAGAAGATTATCATATCTACGGAATAGAATTTGCTTGCATCATAATTGAAATCATGGAATATGATCGTATTATTAAAGCCTATGGTAGGAAAGCGGGAACTTCTTTATTACGTAAGGTTGCAGGAATCATCTATGATACAGTAGATGGAAGAGGAACTGTTGGCAGACTGGAAGGTTTTACTTTTAAGGTTATGACAAAGTTCAATAAACGAGAAGAAGTAGAAAAACTTAGTGATAAGATCAAGAAAGCTTTATACGAAATTCATGAAGTAGCTGGATTTAGCTGTACGATCTTCCCGCATATAAAAATTCATTATGCATCGGATATTGATGGAGTAGAGAATCTTTTTTATCAGATGTTATAAGCGTAGGAAAAAGTCCTGCGCTTTTTTTAATTTTTTTAAAATGATAACCGCTGTCATTCTTGTCTTTATCGCATAATATGTTAAAATTTCAACATCTTTTGAAGAGATATGAGGGAATAATATGAAGGGAATTCAATACACTAAATTGTTTAGGTGCATTCTAGGCCTAGAAGAATACAGTGATACGGTATGGCACTATCGTAATCTACAGAATATCAGATTTGCTTTCCCACTGATTCTTCTTGATATAATCTATATATTTAATATACATTATGTCGTAAAAATTCAGACGGGTACAAGTGTTGCCCATAACTGTTATCATTATTTACAATTGTTATTTTATATAGTAGTAGCTATTATGCTTTGTTTTTTTAGAAAGCATCAAAAAAAATATGAGCATGTTATTTCACTATTCATTGACTGCTTTATAGCCATAAGATTAATGTTGAGCTATAGACTTGCGCTTGAAATGGAACCAACATTTTACATGTTGCCGTTCTATATATCTTCATTATGGTGTTTTGCTTTATTGAATATTAAGCCACTTTATACGATTGTGCTTATTGTCGCTATCTATATTAATCTGAAGTTCTTTAATAATGATAATATGCATGTTTTGTTCTTTATTAAATCACGTTTTATCATTGCTTCACTTGTCATTATTTCTTTTGCGAAATATCATAATTTCTTGTATACGTCTCGTCTTCATGAACAGCTTTACTATCTGTCACGAACTGATGAATTAAGTGGTGTCCAGAATCGTCATGCCTTACAAGAGAACTATCATAAATACACTGGTAAGACGTTGCTTATATTGATGGCGGATATTGATGACTTCAAGTCAATCAATGATACATATGGACATGTCCGTGGTGATGGTGTGATTAGGGATTATGCAGAAGTGATAACGGATGTCTTTAAGAAGGGAGACTGTTATCGCTTTGGTGGAGATGAATTCCTGATTATTATTGAATATGAAGAAACACTTACTCATCTTCTTACTGAATATGCTACGAAGACTAAACAGCTTCGCATAGCGCATACCAATATCGCTCCACATTTTTCTTTAGGTTATGTCTGTGGGTTATGTGAAGTGTTAGAAGACGTGCAAAGAATGATTATTAAGGCGGATGAACGTCTTTATCAGGCAAAGAAAGAAGGAAAAGATAAAATCATAGGAGATTTTATCTAATCCTTCTTTTTTATTGACTTTTACAAATAAAAATGAAGTAAACTTTAAATTATTAAGATTTTCTTAAGAAAAACACTATTATTTTCTTAAGAAATGTGATAAAGTATACGTAGTTCAAATTTTAAGTATCAAACGAAAGAGGGATATTATGAATAAGATGAAGAAAACTTTAGCTGCAGTTGCTTTAGTATGTGCTATGGTAACTGGATTATTTGTAGGACCCAGCTTAATGGCAGATGCTGCTACAAATGAAAAGCTTACATATAATGCATTAATGGCACATAAATTTACAACTTCTCAGGCAACAGGAATTATGGCTAATATTTATCATGAATCTCGCTTTAATCCTAAAGCTGGAGGTACGTTCTACGGATTAGTTCAGTGGGGCGGTGCTAGAAAGTCAAGTTTAAGAAGATATTGTTCAAAACATGGTCTTAATTCTTCTTCAATTGTTGGACAGGTTTCTTACCTTGTTCATGAATTAAAGACAGTTGAACATTCTGCTTATTCTAAAGTAAAGAAGACAGCTAACTCAGCTGCTGGATCATATAAATCAGGTTATAACTTCTCATATTATTATGAAAGACCAGCCAACAAGGCAGCTACTTCTCGTAGAAGAGGATCAACTGCTAAGAATAAGTTCTGGTCAAAATATAAAGGTAAGAAATCTGTATCAGTTAATGTTGCGGAATCTGTAAAGACAAAGGCAACTAAGAAAACATATACTGCTGGTACTTACAAGGTTAATAATTCTATCTTAAATGTAAGACGTAAACCTACTGTTTCAAGCAAGAAGATGGGTGTTCTTAGAAGAGGACAGAAAATCCAGGTTAGAACTGTTAAGAATGGTAAATGGGGTATGTTTACTTATAAAGGTAAGACATGCTATGTAAGCTTGAAGCTTGCTAAAAGAGTATAATGAGAATCATCGTACGATGATTCTTTTTTTATGCTACAATAAAAACAAGGAGGCATTTTCATGAAAGAGATTGTGGTTGGACTTTTGGCACATGTTGATGCAGGCAAGACGACATTGTCAGAAAGTCTTTTATATAAAAGCGGTACAATTAGAACACAGGGGAGAGTCGATCATGAATCGACTTTCCTTGATTATGACCAACAGGAGAGAAAAAGAGGGATTACGATCTTTTCTAAGCTTTCCTCTTTAATTTTTAATAATACGAAGATGACATTTATTGATACACCGGGCCATGTCGATTTCAGTGGTGAAATGGAAAGAGCATTGTCCATTTTGGATTATGCTATTGTGATCATCAGCGGCAGTGAAGGTGTACAATCGCATACTAAGACAATATGGAAACTATTGGAACACTATCATGTTCCAGCATTCTTTTTTGTTAATAAGATGGATATGTCCCATTATAGTGAAGAAGAGCTTCTTTCTTCTTTGCATACTTTATCTGATCATATTGTGAAACTAGATAATCATGAAGAAGTCGCAATGTGCAGTGAATCACTTTTAGATAGCTATCTTGAAAAAGGGAAGCTAAGCGATGAAGAGATCACGTCTGCCATTGCTTCACGAGAGGTTTTCCCGGTGCTATTTGGTAGTGCTCTTAAAAATGAAAAGACTGTGGCACTTCTAGAAATGATTGACCAGTATACTAAGAGTCCTTCTTATAAAGATAATCTTAGCGGGATTGTCTATAAGGTCTCACATGATGAAAGTGGAAAACGTCTTGTTCATATCAGATTGACTGGTGGAAGTCTTAAGCCTAAAGATGAGATTAATGGGGAAAAGATCAATCAGGTGAGAATCTATCAGGGTGCCAATTATACTTTATCTAAGGACTCTCATGCAGGAGAAGTTGTCACATTGACTGGTATTAAGAATCTTGAAGCAGGTGATGTCTTTGGGGATGAAAGAGCACAAAGTCATTTCTTAAAACCTTATCTTCTTTATGATATTGATCTTCCTGAAGGAGAGGATCAAAGAAGAATGCTTAAGCATCTGACGATGCTTAAGGAGGAGGAACCTCTTCTTCATATGAAGATATATACTGATCATGTACAGGTTTCTTTAATGGGAGATGTACAGATTGAAATATTAAAGGATATCATGAAGGAACGTTTTCATGAAGATATTACTATTGGAAATAAGAAGGTTGCCTATAAGGAAACGATTACTAGGGCAGTAGAAGGGGTAGGTCATTTTGAACCTTTACGTCATTATGCAGAAGTGCATCTTTATCTTGAACCATTAAATCAAGGGGAAGGATTGCAGTTTGTCAATAATTGTCAGAATAATCTTCCTGAGCATTATCAGCGTCTGATTATGACACATCTTCAAGAAAAAGAGCATCTTGGGGTATTGAGTGGTTCACCTATTACGGATATGCGTATTACTCTCCTTGGTGGTAAAGCCCATGATAAGCATACGGAAGGAGGAGACTTTAGGGAAGCGACTTACAGAGCGGTAAGACAGGGACTGAAGTCTACTACTTCCATCTTGCTTGAACCTTATGGTCATTATACTTTGGTGATTCCATCAATGCATTTATCAAAAGCTTTCTATGATTTTGAAAACTATGATACACCTCGTATTGAATATGATGATGGTACGATCGCAATATTAAAAGGGGAAGCACCTTTGAGATTCCTTTCTGATTATCAGTTATCCGTATTGCATTATACGAAAGGTGAAGGTTCACTGATGATTGAAGAGGTTGTCTATTCTGAAGTTAAAGAAGACGTTGAAACTGATTATGATAGTGAACTTGATAGAGACAATCCTACCGGATCCATCTTCTGTTCTCATGGTGCTGGCTATTATGTGAAATACGACGAAGTAGAAAATAAGATGCATCTCCCTTTCTTCTCATTAAAGAAAGAGAATACACAAAGCACGCACCGTGCGATGACTGTTAGCGATGAAGAAGTCCGACGCGTCTATGAACAGACGTATGGCAAGCAGGAACGCAAGCTTGCCAAGGACTTCTACGGCGCACCAAAAGAAGCTGAGACATCAGCCATGATGTCAAAAAGAAAAGAAGACTGTCTATTGGTAGATGGATACAATGTCATTTATGCGGATAAGAAGCTGACAGAAATTGCCGATGAAAATTTAGGAGCTGCCAGAGATCATCTTGTAGATGCATTATGTAGCTATCAGGGTTTTAAAAAAGGCGTGCTCATCATTGTCTTTGATGCCTATCAGGTAGAAGGCGGACGTGGCAGCATGGAGCCTTATCATAATGTGTATATTGTCTATACAAAAGAAGCGCAGACAGCTGATGCGTACATAGAAAGTGCCACTAAGAAATTAGCAAGTGAATACAATGTCATTGTGGCAACGAGCGATTATGCCGAACAGAAAATTGTCGTAGGACATGGTGCCACAAGACTATCCGCAAGAGAACTGCTTTTAGAAATGGAAGCTGTAAAAAAAGAAGAACTCTCTACTTTTGAAAGAAAGAATGTGATTGTTCCTAATACGCTTATGGAGGATCTTGATCGATGAATCGTTCACAGTTAAGAGAGATTCTTGATATTCTTCATGAAAAAGTAGGAGTAGAGTTTATTCATTATCATAAAGATGCAGTAATCAATGCGATCACAAAAGAACGTGGCAATGATGATGTGGATGATTATATTGAACAGCTAAAGATCAATGATAATCTTGTTAATAGACTAGCTTCAAAGATCTTAGTAGGTGTCACAAGATTCTTTAGAAATCCTCAATTCTTTGAAACTCTTAAACAATATATTCCTCACAAGGGGTTCCTCAGATTCTGGGTGGTGGGGTGCGCAACGGGCGAAGAAGCTTATTCATTAGCCATCATCCTTGAAGAGCTGGGCTGTAACTACGAAATCATTGCGACAGATGTCAGCATGGATCGTGTTGTACAGGCACATGTTGGTCTTTATGGCGATGGGATTGTAAGTGATATTTCAAAAGAACGTCTTGAGCGGTTCTTTATAAGAACATCAAGAGGCTATCAGGTTAAAGGATTGCGTCATAATATTACTTTTAAAACGCATGAGTTATTTGAAGATGAAGCGATTGAAAATATTGATGTGATATTATGTCGCAATGTGCTTGTCTATTTTGATCATTCTAATTATAGCTACCTCTACGATAAGTTCTATTCTTCATTAAACGATGAAGGATTATTATGTGTTGGACAGATTGAACAGGTAAAGTCGGCGCTTTTTGAAAAAGTTGATGAGTGTATTTATAGAAAAATATAACTATTTATGATAATAAAAAATATAAAAACAGAAAGTTAGAGAAAATATAAAAAATAAGGGGTTCACATATCCGGCATATACGAGTAAAATAAGAAAAAAAGAAGCGGGGGAAAAATATGGCAGAAAGAAGAATCCCAATTACGGGACATACTGAATTGATTACGTTGTTGGCTACACCAATTAGACATTCGATGTCGCCAGCTATGCATAATGCAGCTTTTGATAAGCTCGGAATGGATAAGGTTTATGTGCTATTTGAAGTAGGACAGGAAGGTCTTGAAGATGCAGTTAAAGGTCTTAAGGCGATGGGAGTAAGAGGATATAATCTTTCCATGCCTAATAAGACAGCAATTATTCCTTATCTTGATCATCTTTCACCAGTTAGTCAGTTATGTGATGCAGTCAATACTGTTATTAATGATAATGGTGTATTGACAGGAACTTCTACTGATGGAGAAGGATGGGTACGTGCTGTTGAAGATAAGATTGGTTCAATCAAAGATAAGAAGATTGTCCTTCTTGGTGCTGGTGGTGCCGCAATCGCTATTTTAGCGCAGGCTGCTATTGATGGTGCTAAAGAGATCGCAGTGTTCAATAAGAAAGATGCGTTCTGGGATCGTGCTAAAGAAAAGGTTGAATTGATTAATGAGAAGACTGATTGTCATGTGACTTTGCATGATATTGATGATAAGAAGGATTTAAGAGAAACTATTCGTCATTCTGATATTTTAACAAATGCGACTAGTGTAGGTATGAAGCCTCATGAAGATAGCTGTCTTGTAGAAGAAGATGATCTTCATGAACATCTTCTTGTAATGGATTGTGTCTATAATCCAAAAGAAACATTGCTTTTAAAGCGTGCTAAAAATAAAGGCTGTCAGGTTCAGTCAGGTGTTTATATGATGATTTATCAAGGAGCAGCATCATTTAAATTATGGACTGGAGAAGATATGCCAGTAGAATATGTTAAAGAACAATTAGGTCTATAGAATAAATGAAAGCGGTTGTAAAATAACGGTATCTCCTTTATACTTAAAGTGTCGGAAGTATACAAAAGGAGAGAATGAATATGAAAATAATGTTATGTTGTGCGGCAGGTATGTCGACGAGTCTGCTTGTCACGAAAATGCAGAAAGCCGCTCAGGAAAAAGGATTGGATGCAGAAATTTGGGCTAATCCAGTATCTGAAGCGAAAGATCATCTTGATGTCGATATTATTTTGTTGGGCCCTCAGATCCGTTATGCAGAAAAATCAATTAAGAAACTTGTAGATGGAAAGATTCCTGTACAAAATATTGATATGCGTAGCTACGGTAAGATGGATGGCAAGAAAGTATTGGAAGATGCTTTGGCATTTATGGATTCGTTTTCAGAATAATCACAAATGTGAATAAGATGTATTCAAATAATGATAGAATTTTAGAAAAGAGTGGTAATTACCACTCTTTTTTTGATTGTTAAAAGAAAACGACTGCATTCTAACCTGTGTTATACGGTATACCGTTATAAAATGAGAAATTTTTTAATGAAAAGTATAAAAAATGACTTGTATGAATAATTAGTTGGTATAATAAATATATAAAGAAGGTGATTAGGATGAAACAGAATGAAGATATGAACGAATTAGTAGGGGAAATGGAAGAAAAGAATATTCGTGTGGGTAAGCAGTCAATCAACTATGTACAATTGATTATTTTGTTGACGATTGTAGGACAGATTATCTTTAGTTTTCTTCCTACATTTACTCATAGTGTTCTAGGTCGCGTTGAGCATATCAACTTCATTAATATGAGTGGATTTTTTGCAATGGCGATTGCAGTTCTTGTAGGGATTGCAGTTTATATGAAAAAACGTATTACGTCATTGGCTTTTTCAATCATGAATGGACTTATTGTCTATATCACATGTCTTAATGATATTGATGATTTATCTATCGGTGGATATTTGTTGCTGGTGGATGTTGGCATTATGATTGTCTCTACTTTTGTTTTGTATTGGAAACATCGTTACGAGGATGTGTAATCACATCCTTTTTTGTTTTTTCTTGTAGATGTGTTAAGATGAGTGTACATCTAAAATAAAAGGAGTTGTAATTGTGAAAACAAGATTGAAACAAAAAGGTCTTATAGCCATTATTGCGTTAGTAGTTATATTGGTATTCGCTTCTGTATCTTTCTTTATTCGTTCTGCTCAGATTTCTGGAGAGAAGAAGGCATTACAGGAGATTACAGCTGGATTAAAGACAATTAATAAGAAGTATTCTACTTCAGCGTCTTCTTTATCTCAAAAGCTAGTAAAAGCTAAGGGGAAAGAAGGAGATAGCTACATGAGTGTATTGAAAGCTTATGTTACAATGTTAAATGAAGCCTCTAAGCCAGAAGCTAATCCTGAAATTATTACTGCATCAAAGGTATTTGATGATAAGGTGGCAGATTCTATCAACGGCTATATTTCTGAACCTAATATAGATTATTATTATGCTTATGTGGATATTGATCATAATAAGACAAATGAACTTGTTATTGGTAAAAAGGTAGAGGATGGTATTCAGCCAATTGAAATCTATGGCTTTAATAATGGTAAAGTGACACTGATTGCAGATGAGACACTGCTTGGTGATTATGAAGTAGATTTGAGTGAAATGACTATTTCTAAAGATGGCTATATTACTGTCTATGGTGATTATGGTGATCAGGCTGCTTATCTACAGGTAGGAAAGCTTGATAAGAATGGCTATTCTTTCAAGTCAGAAAAAATGTATATTGTGTCACAATCAGGAAAAGAAAATAATTCTAATGCTGAAGAATTAGAGAAGGTTAGAGAAAAGCATCCTGATAATGTGAAGTACAGCTGGAATCAGTTTGTAAAACCAGGAGCTTCTTCTTTATATAAGGGAGCGTACACTGAACTTATTAAATTGTTTGATAAGGATGAGAACTATAGATCATCATTGGTGAATGTGACATCTAATGAACTTCCTGCATTGTATTTAACAAATAAGAAAGATGGATATAGAGAATATATTAAAAGCTATATGTTTATTTATACTGATCAGGGATTGAAGTCCATCTCTTTTGGTAATGAGAAAGTGAAGTATTATGAAACTGCAGGATATCTTCAGGTTGGCAACAAGTATTACAAGATTGATAGTACGGGATTTGTTTCTATGAAGAAGGAAGATTATCTAAAAGCAGTGAATGATATTAAAGATGAAGTAGATGAAAAGACTATTTCTGATAAAGATATGGATGAAAGTGCAGATACATTAAATGATCTTGCAAACTAAAAAAGGTTGTGATTATCAATCACAATCTTTTCTTTTATTTTTTAAGAGACTTATTGTCTACAAAAAAAGTAAAAAATGTGTATTTTCTTGTTGACGATTGGATGACATAATGCTATTATATGTGAGCAGTCAGCGAGATGGGCCTGTAGCTCAGTTGGTTAGAGCGCACCCCTGATAAGGGTGAGGTCGATGGTTCAAATCCATTCAGGCCCACCATTTTGATTGACTGTTTTATATACATGGGCCTGTAGCTCAGTTGGTTAGAGCGCACCCCTGATAAGGGTGAGGTCGATGGTTCAAATCCATTCAGGCCCACCATGTATAATTTAAAAATGGGGCTTTAGCTCAGCTGGGAGAGCGCCTGCTTTGCACGCAGGAGGTCAGCGGTTCGATCCCGCTAAGCTCCACCATTTGAAATAGTAAACGAATCCTACGGGGTTCGTTTTTTTTATATATTGTGATATGATATGTTAATGAGGTGGGAAGATGGAATTTATGAAGAAGGGTTTGTTTTTCGTTTTAGCTTTAATGATTATGGGCTGTAATGTTCAAAAGAGTGTTTCGCATATTTATTATGTGAAAAAGATGATCTATGAAGCAACACCGGAGGGACTTACTAGCGATGATGCTTTAAATCGTTATGAAGTTGATATTCATTATGATCAGAATGTCATTAAAGAAGAAATGAAACAAGATGTTGAACAGTATTATTTATCATATACAAGACCAGAACTTGTTTCACATTATTTATTAGACTTTGATTTAAATAGTGCTGATATCCATGTTCTATTGGATCATGATGTCATCATGAAATATTCTAAGATTGAGATACATATTGGAAATGAGGTATTCTCTTATCAATATGAAATCAAGAATGATCGTATTATCCAGGCTAGTGGAACGGATGAATTAGGTTCATTTACTCATAAGTATAGTTATGATCATTCTGGTCATCTTACACGTATTGAACGTTTTTATGATCATGGTGAATCTGATGCTATTATGATAGGATGGAAAGATGATAAGGTTGTTAATATGAAAGATGATGAAGATGATGTGACATATACTTATAAGAATGATCATCTTGCAAGCAGTTCTAATCATGTGTCTTATCATTATAAAGATGATCGTCTTGTTTCATTTAAACAAGACGATGATTATGAAGTAAAATATACTTATAAGAATTTAAAAATGAAGCAGGAAGTCTTTAATAATAAGGAATTGCTGGAGACTTATCATTATGAATATAAGAAAATAAAGTAAAGGAAGGAAAAATGTATGAAATGTCCTCATTGTGGGTATGAGAATCCCGATTGGTTAAAGTTTTGTGAGCAGTGTGATCAGCCTTTAGATCTTTCTCCTCGCATCAAGAAGGAAAAGGAAGAGGCTAAGGTGGAAGAAGAAAAGCCAGCACAGCGTTTTAGTTTTGATGATGAAGATTCTACTGAAACAGTTGGAAAAAGAAGCAAGAAGGTTCCTTTAAAAGAGAAGGTTAAAGAAAAGATGCCTCTTAAAAAAGAAGAAGAGGAGGAATCATTAGGGGATCGTTTTATCAATTGGCGTAATAAGATTGTGACAAAGCTTAATGGTGATGATGAAGAAATAGAAGATGAATTTGTAGATGAAGAGGAAATCTATGAAGAAGAACCTATTGAAGAGACACCAGTTGAAGAAATAAAGGAAGTAAAACAGGATACAATCTTAAGACCTTATGGACATGTGTTCTCCTTTGATGATGATACAACAGTTATAAAAGAACCAATTGTAGAAGAGGAAGAAGAGATTCCTTATGAAAGCTTTGAAATTAAGAAGAAGATTGATTTCAAGAGAATCATTATTGCGATTATTGCAGTGTGTGTTGTTTTCGCATTGGTATTCTTTGTAAAATCACAGTTCTCTTCTAAAAGTGATACAAGTACGACTACAAATACGAATACTAATACAACTAATACTGTAAAGAATATTACAGTGAGCAGTGCAACGGCAACTTCGGTATTGAATGATTCTTCAAGCTATAAGGCCAGCAATGCGATTGATGGAGATCCTACTACTGCTTGGAATGAAGGAGTAAGAGGAGATGGTATCGGTGAGTCTATTACTTTTAAGTTTGATGAGAAGACCGATGTCAAGGCTGCAAAAATCTATAATGGTTATTGCAAGAATGAAACAATCTACTATAAGAACAATCGTTTAAAGGAAGTGACTTTCATTTTTGATGATAGCAGTGAAAGTGTAACTCTTGATGATAGCTTCAATGTAGAACAGAAGATTTCATTTGCGAAGACACATCGTACAAAGAAAGTGACAATAAGAATTGAAAGTGTCTATAAGGGCAGAAGCTTTAGAGATACTTGTTTATCGGATGTGTCATTTCAGGGATAAGGAAAGGTGATGGATCAGATGATCAAAAGAATGCCATTGGTGTATAAGCTTGCTTTTGCACTTATGTTTGTGGTTATTGTGATTATCGCGGTATACTTTATAGATCATAAATACCATTATCCTACTTTAGAGTTGAAACGTAATCATCTGATCTTAGAGCTTGGCGATAAGGTTAAACCGTTGGACTATATTAATGTGACAAAGATTGGTTCTGATGATGAAGTTAAGTATGAAAGTGATACAATTGACTTTAAAAGCAAGAAGATATTAGGTGTAGGCAATTATGCGATACATTATCAATGTCGTAAGACTATTGCGGATCTTGAGATAACGATCAAGGATACAAAAGGGCCGGTCATGAAGCTCAAGAAGCCTATTTCCTTATTTGTGAATGAACGTGTAAACTATAATCACAATATTGAAGTATCTGATTACTCTCATTATGAAATGAGAGTTGATGATTCCAAAGTTAAATATGATACACCGGGGACTTATGAAGTTTTAGCAACTGCAGTTGATGATTATCGCAATCAAAGTGAATTGAAGATTCCAGTAACTATCAAGGAAGCAGATTTAACATTGTCAGAGACAAATATCTCTATGGAGATTGGTCAGACAAAGCAGCTTCAGGCCAATACGGAGTCTACAAGTGTCATTACGTATTCTTCTAGTGATGAAAATGTAGCTAAGGTCAGTCGTGATGGGATGATTACGGCAGTAGGTAAAGGAACATGCATTATTAGTGCAAGCGTCAATGGGAAAAGAGTGCAGTGCTATGTCACGGTAACGGATATTTCAGATACGGTTGTGACGCCAACGCCACCAACGGAAAATGAAACAGATGAGCATCAGTAAAAAAGCTGATGCTTTTTTTAGTAATTTCATCATTTTGTCTGTATAGATAAATAGAGATACATGACAAGAAAGGGTGATGAGATGAATTCGGTAGAACTAATTGGTTATATTGCCAATGATTTTGAAGTAAAAGAACTAAAGAATGAAGGACATGTTCTTTCATTGAATGTAGCTGTCCACCATTATCAGCAGACGTCCTTTATTCCAGTGGTAGTATGGAATCGTATTGCGGTGAATATGGGGAAATACTGTCAAAAAGGAGACAAGATTGGGATTGTAGGCTATCTTAAGCAGGATTTTTATACAAGTAAAGATGGCAAGAAGCACAGTCGTATTGTCGTTGTCGCTATTTCGGTAGAATTCTTGACACCTCGTGACGCGGATGATGTCTTTGATGAGGAATGGGAAGAATGCATCGAAGAAAAAAACATTGAAGAATAGTTTGAAATATGGATATGTGTCTCTAATTGGTATGTAAAGGTTTTCATTTTCGTTAAATCTATGTTAAAATATGTGTAACACTTTAGCGAAAGGGAATGATTATGAAAACGTCTTTAGTAATAATGGCTGCCGGGATCGGTTCACGATTTGGTGGCGGCATCAAGCAGCTAGAACCTGTTGGTGCTCATAATGAAATTATCATGGATTTTTCAATCCATGATGCGATTGAAGCAGGATTTAATGATGTCATCTTCATTATCAGAAAAGATATTGAAGAAGCATTCAAAGAAGCAATCGGCAATCGAATTGAAAATATCTGCAAAAATCATGGCGTTACTACTCGCTATGCCTTCCAGGCGCTAGACGCCTTGCCAGAAGGCATCAGCTGTCCGGAAGGACGCAGTAAGCCATGGGGTACTGGTCAGGCAGTACTGGCATGCAAGGATTTGATTGATTGTCCTTTTGTGGTTATCAACGCTGATGATTATTATGGTAAAGAAGCATTTGTGAAGATTCATGATTTCTTGATTTCTGATCACAAGGAAAATGAATATTGTATGGCAGGATTTATTCTTAAGAACACATTAAGTGATAATGGTGGTGTTACAAGAGGAATCTGCCAGGTAGAAAATGGAAAACTTAAGGATGTTGTGGAAACACATGACATCATTAAGACTAAAACAGGTGCCTCTTCACACGGTGCAGATATTGATGTTAATTCACATGTCTCAATGAATATGTGGGGGCTTACTCCAGCGTTTATGGATCTATTAGAAGAAGGATTTAAGTCTTTCTTTAATGCATTGGAAGACCCGCTAAAAGGAGAATATCTGATTCCAGTCTACATTGGAGAATTATTAAGAGATAATAAAGTAACTGTAGAAGTTCTGGAAACAAAGGATAAGTGGTTCGGTGTTACATACAAGGAAGATAAAGAAACTGTTGTAAATAGTTTTAAGCAATTGTATAACAACGGAGTATATAATGAGGACCTATTCAGTGACCTGTAATAGGTTCTCTTTTTTATAAATGTGATTTGGAAAAAGCTTGAAAGTACACTGTTGTGGTGTATAATATTGTTTGATTTATAAAGAAAGGATGTTCCTTTATGGGAAATTTAATGAAAAAATTGACTAACTGGATTCCACTGCTTATCTTGCAGATTGCGGCATCTGGTGCATTCACATATTTTGTAATTCAATCGGGAATGATTCCTACTAAATACTTAGCAGCCTTGATTGCAGGGGAAGTGGTATTGGCTGTTGCGATGTTCTTCTTGATGAAACCATCAAAAAAGATTGGCAGACACGCTGCTGAATCATCAGTGAAAACAATGATTGGGAAAATCATTTCATTGATACTTTCACTTTGTTTATGCTTTGGTTCATCAGTGGCAAGTAAGGGAGGAAGCACCATCAGTAAAATCACGAATGGTGTTCTTAAACAGACAACTTATTCAGTTTATGTGTTAAAGAAATCTAACATCAATAAAGTAAAAGATTTAAAAGATATGATTGTGGGAAGTGTACCTACAATTACACCTGAATCATTTATGACTGCTTCAACTAAACTCAATGAGGAAGTCAACTATAAACAAATCAAATACAAAAAACTATCAAAAATGGCTAACAGCCTTATTCAAAATAAAATCCATGCGGTTCTTGTCAATGAAGATTATATCTCTTCATTAGAAAAAGCAGAACCAACTTGGGATAGTGCAACTAAGAAAATCTGGTCATATACAGTGACAGATGATGATGAATCATCAAAGATTGATGTTACTAAGACACCATTTACAATGTATATCTGTGGGGTTGATGGGGAAGTCAACGGGGTACGCCACGATATCACTGTAAAATCACGTGCTGATGTTAATATGATCATTACAGTTAACCCTAAGACACATCAGATTCTTATGACAAGTATTCCTAGAGACTACTTTGTCACAATTCATGGAATTGGTGAAAAAGATAAGCTTACTCATGCAGCTTTACTTGGTACACCAACTTCAGCTGCCACAATTGAAGATTTCATGGGTATTAAGATCAACTTCTATTCACGTGTAGGCTTTAAGATGTGTGAAAAACTAGTAGATGCGATCGGTGGTATTCGTGTTTACTCAGATAAAGCATTTACACCATGGACAAATAGAAAAGTGTTCATCAAAAAAGGATGGCAGACAATGAATGGTAAGCAGGCTCTTGCATTCGCTCGTGAACGTAAGACTTACGGTGAAGGGGATAGACATAGAGCAGCTAACCAGCAGACTGTCATTAAAGCAATTATCGAAAAGGTAGTAACACCTTCAGGACTTGCAAACTATGATAAGGTATTAGATGCGATTGCAGGTACATTCCAGACTTCAATTACATCTAAACAGTTAAAAGATTTAATTAATATGCAGCTTGATGAAATGCCTAAATGGACATTCCAGTCTTCTGTATTATTAGATGGTGAAGGTATTATGACAACTGGTGGATACTTTGAACCAAATAGTCGTCTTTACTACATGTTGCCAAATGAAGAAAGTGTTAAGAAGAACGCTAAATATATTAATGACATGATGGCAGGCAAGACTGTAACAGTTGAAAAAGATTCAACTCTAGAAACTCAGATTGGAGATCATGATTCTTCATCTTCGTCTTCTAATTCATCATCAAGTTCTTCATCAAATTCATCTTCTTCGTCATCTTCATCTTCAAGCTCAACACGTTCATCTTCTTCAAGCAGAACTAATCGTTCAACTACTAGAAGAAGTACAACAACGAGAAGATCAACAGTAACGAGAAGAAGAAGCACAACAAGTTCTACTAGAAGTTCTACAGGATCTACAAGAAGTACAACTGGTTCTACAAGAACTGCGACGACAAGAAGCTCAACTAGAAGCTCTACAAGATCGTCATCAGGAACTACATCTGGTAGCTCATCTTCTACTTCAAGTGCAAAGAAAAGTTCTTCATCAACTCGTTCAACAACACAAGAATAAGAGGGAATTATCCCTCTTTTTTTATTTATGATAAAAGATATAGAGGATTTTCAAGCCTGTAAGATGAAGGTTTTATATTCATATAAACTCTTTTATGTTATAATAAGTGGGAATGTGAAGTCTCGGCTTTTTTGAAAGGAAAATCATATGAGTAGAAAAATACTTTCGTTATTATTAATTGTATTCGAAATATTAATCTATTATTTCTTCTTTAATTTATTTGATATCAATGTCGGACTATTTAGACAGACATTAGGATTATTTATAGTATATATGTTCATCTTTGGACATTATTCTATTGAAGATACATTGGTGTGGGAAGAAATCAAGAATGTCTTTAAGGCATGTCTTGTCTACATCTTAACTTTTATCGTTGTTATTCCTCAGGGGATTCATCAGGATAAAAGACGTTACATTGTCTTTCTGGCAATGGTTATGTTTGTCGCATGTATCTTCTTGTCTAGAACATTGCGTATTGTTTTAAGACATCAGCTTAAGACAAAGACATTGGTTATGGGAACAAGCAGTGATTCATTGCGTTATGCGAGAATTGCCAATAATAACCGCTTTGCGATTACTGAAGTGCTAGGTTTCGTGGATCTTAATGATCCAGATGTATTTAAGCAGGCTTTCCCTAATGTTATTGAAGAAGAAAGAATACCAAAAGATCGTTTTAAGGTCTTTAAGTATAAGGATGTTATAGATGTCATTAAGGACAATGATATCGAACAGGTTGTAATTGTAGAAAACAGCATTACAGAAGAAGGATATGATACAATCATGTCCACAGTAGGAGATCTTGTAGAATCTGTTAAATATATGCCAAGAGATAATAATACAATGAATTTCTCTTCACAGGTTCAGGATTTCGATGGGATTCTGCTTATTTCTACTTCTAGAGATAAGATGAGTGTGTTTGATACAATCCTTAAACGTTTCTTTGATATTATCTTTGGATTAATTGGATCAATATTAACTGTCTTTTTAGCTATTTTTGTGAAGATCATCTGTCTAAAGAATGGTGATCATGATTCCATTTTCTTTAAGCAGACAAGAATTGGTCATCATGGCAAAGAGATTACAATCTATAAGTTTAGAAGCATGATTCCTAATGCGGAAGAGAAGCTAGAAGAACTTATGAGAGATGATCCTAAAATCAGAGAGGAATATTTAAAGAATAAGAAACTAGAAAATGATCCTCGTATTACTAAGGTAGGACATTTTCTTAGAAAATCATCACTTGATGAATTTCCACAGTTCTTTAATGTTCTGCTTGGAGATATGGCATTGGTAGGACCAAGACCATACCTTCCTCGTGAAAAGCAGGATATGGGATATTATTATTCCAATATTATTGAAGTTAAGCCAGGTATTACTGGTATGTGGCAGGCCAATGGCCGCAGCAATCTTTCTTTTGAAGGAAGATGTAAATTAGATGTCTATTATTATAAGAACTGGTCATTGTGGCTTGATATTGTCATTGTCTATAAGACCGTTCGTAGTATTATTCATGGAACAGGAGCCATGTAAGGAGGGCTGTTTATGATAAAGGTTTTCGTAGCGACACATAAGCGCTATAGAATGCCAAATGATGAGATGTATCTTCCTCTTCATGTAGGCGCTAGTGGCAAAGAAAGCATCGGTTTTCAAAGAGATGATGAAGGAGACAATATTTCCTATCTCAATTATGCTTTCTGTGAATTGACTGGACTCTACTGGGGATGGAAAAACTGTGATGCATCTTATAAGGGATTAGCACACTATCGTCGTCATTTTAGAGGAGAAAAGAAAACAAAAGATCCTTTTGATTGTGTACTTACACAAAAAGAAGCTGAAGACTATCTAAAAGATACAGATATATTAGTGACAAAAAAAAGAAACTATTATATTGAAACAATCTATGATCACTATGTCCATACGCTCTATCCGGAACCATTGGATGAGACAAGAAAGATTATTGCGAGAAAGTATCCGCAGTACTTGCAGGCATTTGATCATCATATGAAAGAAAAGGGTATGCATGCATTTAATATGTTCATCATGAGCAAAGAGAAGTATGATGCTTATTGCACATGGCTATTTGATATTCTTTTTGAATTATATGATGCATTCCAAGATGAAGAATACAACAGCTTCCATGCAAGATTCCCAGGAAGAATCTCGGAATTATTATTGGATGTGTGGATTGAAAAGAATCAATATAGTTATAAGGAAGTTCCTTTTGTCTATATGGAAAAGATCAATAAGATCAAAAAAGGAACTGATTTCTTGAAAGCAAAGTTCTTTCATAAAAAATACGGAGAAAGTTTTTAAAGGAGAAATAATATGGCACAGTATGATTACTTGGTAGTAGGAACAGGTCTATTTGGTTCCATCTTTGCTTATGAAGCAAACAAGAGAGGCAAGAAGGTTCTTGTTATTGATAAAAGAGATCATGTAGCAGGAAACATCTATACAGAAAATGTAGAAGGCATCAATGTTCATAAATATGGTGCACATATCTTCCATACAAGCAACAAGGAAGTATGGGATTATATTCAGCAGTTTGCGGAATTCAATAGATATACAAATTCCCCAGTGGCATTCTACAAGGATGAAGTCTACAATCTTCCATTCAACATGAATACCTTCAGCAAGCTTTGGGGAATCAGAACACCAAAAGAAGCTATGGCTAAGATTGAAGAACAGAAGAAAGAAGCTGGCATCACTGAACCAAAGAACCTTGAAGAACAGGCAATCAGCTTAATTGGTACAGATATTTATGAAAAATTAATTAAAGGCTATACTCAAAAACAATGGGGTAAGCTTTGTACAGAACTTCCTTCATTTATCATTAAGAGACTTCCAGTAAGATTAACTTACGACAATAACTACTTCAATGATGATTATCAGGGAATCCCTAAAGGTGGATATACACAGATTATCGAAAAGATGCTAGAAGGCATTGAAGTCAGATTAAATACAGACTTCTTAGAAAATCGTGAAGAATTAGAAAACATTGCAGATAAGATTATCTATACAGGTATGATTGATCAGTATTATGACTACAAGTTTGGTGAATTAGAATATCGTTCATTACGTTTTGAAACTGAAGTATTGGATGAAGAAAACTACCAGGGTAATGCGGTTGTAAACTACACTGAATATGAAGTACCTTATACAAGAATCATTGAACATAAACATTTTGAATACGGTACACAGCCACGTACAGTTATCACTAGAGAATATCCTGCATCATGGTCTAGAGGGGATGAACCTTACTACGCTATGAACAATGAGAAAAACAATAGTCTTTATGCTAAATATAAAGCATTGGCTGATGAAGAAGGACATGTCATCTTTGGTGGTAGACTTGGTATGTACAAGTACTTCGATATGGATGATACAATTGCAGTTGCACTTAACTGTGTGAAAAAAGAATTAGACTAGGAGAAGAACATATGGCAATCAATTTCAATAAAAACAGTGTCTTTAACTTGAAACCCATTGATTTATCTCAGGTCAATAAAGCAGTCCACGGTCTTTTAATTGATGGAGAAGAAATTATTTATGCATTCAAGACAGTAAGAGATCAGTTGATTTTTACAAATAAACGTATTATATCTGTGGATGTACAAGGTATTACAGGAAAACGTACTTCACTTAGCAGTATGCCTTATTCTAAGGTTCAGTTTTTTGCAATACAGACACCTGGTTTTGTAGAATTGGTGCCTGACTCAGAATTGGTTTTAACATTTACTAATGGCTTCGTTGCAAGTTTTGAATTTAAAGGAAACGTAGACATTGGTGTGATTGGTCGTATCATTTCTGAATATGTTTTATAAGAATGTTTAGGGAAATGTGTATTCATTTCCCTTTATTTGTAAATCTTGAAATACATACATATTTCAAGTAATATATGTGAGATAAGGAGGTCCTATCATGATATCTTTTATTATTCCTGCCTATAATGCAGAAAAGAGTCTAAAGAGATGTGTGGAAAGTATTCGTTCACACCATGAAAACTATGAAATTATCATTGTAGAAAATGGATCTACAGATCAGACTTACGAATTGGCAAATTCATTGGATAAGGTTCGCGTCTTTCAGTCAGAAAAGGGTGTATCCAATGCGAGAAATATGGGATTGGATCATGCGAGAGGTGAATGGATTGCTTTTGTGGATGCGGATGATTATGTATTAAACAGCTATGAGGAAAGAGATGAAGATCTGATTGTCATGAGCTATGAAGTTGGATCTCATCGTGTCGATCTAGGATTGTGGCAAGAAAATAATACTGATATAGAAAGTGCTACAATCATGATGTTAGAGAATCCTACTAAATGTATGGCTGTATGGGGTCTTCTTATGAGAAGAGATATCATTGAAAGATATCAATTGCGTTTTGCGTCGCATTTACGTGTAGCTGAAGATGGAGATTTTACTTTGCGTTATCTTCTTCATTGTAAAAGCATCTATTTTTCTTCACGTAATGTCTATCATTATTCACTAGATAATACTTCAGTTATGAGAAGCTATGATGGAAGAAAGACAAAGGGCTACATTGAAGCAATGAATGAAAGCAAGAATGCGATCAATGATGCATCCTTGTCTATCAGGAAGGCGTTTTCATCATATGTCTTGATGCATTTTAATGTTATAATGGTACGAGAGAATTATGCTTTATCGAATCAATCAAGCTATAAGGAAAAAGTGGAAAATATGAAGCGTGTGCTTAATGTTCCTATTTTTAAGGAAGCTTATCAAGATCTTTCTTTTAAAACTTCATTGAAGCCACGTTATTTACCTTTCTTATTGATGAAATGCCATTTACATTCCTTAGCAGGATTGATTTATGTATTAAGAGTAAAGCAGAATGCGAGAAAAAAGTAATATGAGAAAATTAAACTTAGATGAAATAAAAAAGACTGAATTAGATATTCTTTTAGAATTGCAGAAGGTGTGCGATGCACACGGATTAAGACTTTATCTTGCGGGAGGAAGTCTTCTTGGGGCAATTAGACATAAGGGATTTATTCCTTGGGATGATGATATTGATGTCTGTATGCCTCGTCCTGATTATATGAAGCTTATTCATCTTGAAGATGAATTCTCAAAACATTTAAAACTTGTCTGTTATGAAAATGGTACTGATTCATATCCATTTATGAAACTCATTGATACACGTACTAAAGTGAAAGAGAAGTATATGCAAGAGGATGCTTCCTCTTCATTATGGGTTGATATTTTACCTGTGGATGGCCTTCCTGATAAGGAAGAAGAGATTGAAAAGATCTATAAGAAGACTAATTTCTATAGAAAACTATTAAAGCTTAACTGGGCTAATCCCAATGAAGGAAAGACAAGATTAAAGAGAATGTTAAAACGTTTTGTGATTCCTTTTGCGAAAATCTATGGGATTGATAAATGTAATAAGAAGATATTAGAACAAGCATACAAGGTTCCTTTTGATAAAGCTAATAAAGCAGGTGTAGTAACTTGGGGATTATATGGTAAAGGGGAAGCCATGGATAAAGAGAAATTCCTGAAGAGTGATGATGTCTTATTTGAAGGATATACATTTAAGGCAATGAGCTGTTGGGATGAATATCTTACGGGAATCTATGGTAACTACATGGAATTACCACCTATTGAGAAAAGACAGACACATGAAATGCATGTGACACTGGAGGATGAATAATGAATTATTATATTAAAGAAATCAAGTATGGAGATGACCTTTCACGTACTGCTGGCTTTAAGGCTAGAGATGATGTAGAAAGCATCTTTGAAGATATGGGCATTAAGCCTTTTCCAATTCAAAGTGTAATAGAAGATCGAGAAAAAGGGAATGCCTTCACTAAGCTGATGGCACATCATAAAATCAAGGCAAACTGGGCAAAGAGATTAAGTGCTCTTCATGATGGAGATACATTATTTGTACAGTTCCCAATCGTAGATCATTCATTATTTTTATATAAAGTCTTTAAGTCATTAAAGAAAAGACAGGTAAAGATCGTTCTTCTTGTTCATGATTTAGAAATGCTGAGATGGTCAAAGAGAGAAGATGTATCTTTAAAAGAAAGAAAAAGATTAAAGTTTGAAGAATATTCTATTTTAGATTACGCAGATCATATCATTGTTCATAATGAAAAGATGAAAGATTATATGAGTGATCTTGTAGATGTAAATAAATTAGTTGTACTTGAAATCTTTGATTATCTATTAAGTGATTTTAATGTAGAAGATAATCAGAAGAAATACAGTAAAGATGGTGCTGTCATTATTGCTGGTAATTTAAGAAAAAGAAAAGCAGCCTATGCTTATGATTTACCTGAAAATTATCCTTTCCATCTTTATGGTATTGAATATGAAGGAAAAACCAATGATATGATTTCATACTTTGGTTCATTCCCACCAAATGATTTGCCTTATGCAATTGAAGGTGGCTATGGTCTTGTATGGGATGGTGAAAGCAAAGATACTTGTACAGGTACTTATGGTGATTATTTACGTATTAATAATCCCCATAAGACATCGTTCTACTTATCAGTTGGACTTCCAGTTGTCATCTGGTCCCATGCGGCTTTAGCAGATTTTGTAAAGGCGCATCATTGTGGTATTGTCGTAGATTCATTGGATGATATCAAGTCTGTTGTAGATCAAATGAGTGAAGAAGATTATCAGGATATTCTTCTTCATACCAAAGAAATGAGTCAGAAACTGACAAATGGATATTATACAAGAAAAGCAATTCAGGCATGTCTTTAAGGAGATCAGGTATGAAATATTATGTAAAAGAAACAAAACAGGGAGAAGATCTTGCAAGAACAGCTGGCTATAAAGCTAGAGATGACTTTGAAGCATTTTGTGAACGTTTTGGCATTAAGAGACTGCTTGTCACTACGAGTGTTGAAGATCGCAAGAATCTGAATGTATTTAATAAATTGAAATGTCATTTCATTATTAAGAAGAACTGGGAAGATGCTCTTTCTTCATTAAATAAAGGAGATGATCTCTTTATCCAGTTCCCGATTGTCGAACACTCTTTACTTTTAGCAGGTGTCTTTAAGAAAGCACAAAAGAAAGGTGTTAAGATCAATCTTCTTATTCATGATATTGAACTCTTTAGAGCAATGAAGAGAGAGAATGCGGATCGCAAGAAACGTTTTAGAATTCAAAGAGAAGAAACAGATATCTTAAAGATTGCTCATAAGGTGATTGTTCATAATAGTCATATGAGAGAGACACTTAAGGAGCTTATCGATATTGATGATGATCATATGGTAGATCTAGAAATCTTTGATTATCTTGTAGATGATTTCCATTATGATGAAGTCAGAAAACATTTAAGAAAAGATCAGCCTATCATTATTGCGGCTAATCTTATTAAAGAAAAAGCAGGATATGTCTATGATCTTCCAGATAATCAGTCTTTCAATCTTTATGGCATCAATTACACTGGCAATGAAACAGATCTTATTCGCTATCATGGTTCATTTGAACCAGAAGCATTGCCTTACGCTGTTAAGGGAAGCTTTGGGCTTGTGTGGGATGGCTTGACATCTAAGACATGTACTGGTGTATTTGGGGAATATTTGAAGATCAATAATCCTCATAAAACATCGTTCTATCTATCTAGCGGTATACCGGTAGTGATATGGAAACAGGCAGCTTTAGCTGACTTTGTGTTGAAGCATCATTGTGGTATTGTCGTTGATGATGTGAAAGATATTCATGATACTTTATCTTCATTGTCTGATGAAGAGTATCAGTCAATGCTTGATAGCACAAAGATGCTTTCACAAAAATTAAGAGAAGGCTACTTTACTAAAAAAGCCATCGAGGCCTGCCTATGAGAGAGAAGAATATGGTAGAAAGATTCCTAGAACAGGAGAAGCTTGTTTTAGGAATCTATGGCTTTTATTATTTGACATTGCTTATTAATGGAACATCCTTGGTTAATCGTTTTGGCTTTATGCCCGTGATATTAAAGATTAATCGTTTGGCATGTTTTGCCTTCTTTATTATTGAAACTCTTTATCTTCTCTATGATTTCTATAAAGAAAGAAAAGAGAAACAATTTAGCATACAGGATATTATTTTTTCAGTACTGCTTATTGCTTTAGTGATGGCGAGTCTTATTAACTATAAGGTTACTGGTGGCTATCAGTTTGTGATGATGGTTCTATTGGCTATAGTCTTATCACGCTATCCTTTAAAGCATGTTGCGAGTGTTACAGCTGGTATTCTTTTAGGTGTTGGATTATTTATACCACTATTAAGTTCTTTTGGACTGATTGATAATTATCTTACTTTTAGAGATGCGGATAGTGGAGTAACACGTTTTGCGGTTGGCTTTGGCTATTCTGCAACAGTATCTTCAATTGTTGGATTTGCCTCTTTGTATTATGTCTATATCAAGAAGATGAATCTTTCTTGGAAAGATCTTATGATTATAGAGATGGCAAGTTTAGCTACTTATTTTATTACGGATACCCGTACATACTTCTTGGTGGTACAGTTGCTTCTTGTTTTAGTTGTAATAAAGAAGACACCATTTATGGAATGGGTAAGACCAATACTATTATGGGGTGAGAAAGCTTTTGTCTTTCTTTTTGCCTTGGTTCCAGTAGGAACATTGCTTGTGACATTATGTTATAGACTTGGTGGTATCTTCTTTAGATTGAATGATATTCTTTCTAGAAGATTGTCTTTTGTCTATGGAAATATTGTCAATAATGGTATTCATCTTTTTGGTAATCATATGAAGACATATGGCTATGATGCACTTCATTATAATGTTTCAGAAGTGTTTGGTTCTAACTTCATTGATAGTGGCTATATGCAGCTTATTGTAGAAAGAGGAATTATCATTTCTATTTTGATGCTTATTTTAATTAGTGCTGGTCTGATTGCTTTTTATAAGAGAGAAAAGCATCATGAGATCTTTGTGATGTTTATGATTCTCATGTTGTCGTGCATTACTTCTGGATTAATGAGCAATGCGTCATTGGTACTTGTCTTTACGTTGTCATCTTTAAGAGCATTTAGAGGCAAACCTTTGCTTAAGGGTGCTCAAAAGATTGGCAGCTGTATTGTGTTAGGATGTGTTGTCATCATGATGGTGGTATCTACAATTGAATATCATCGCATGAATCGCAATGTGATGATTATTCATCCTGATGAATATACAATCAATCTTAAACATAGCTTTGGGATGGAAGAGTATTATGTCAAGGATGGCATGCTTTACTGTAAAGGATGGTATGTCCTTGATCGTCATGGAAGTACTCCTAAGACGAAGATGACCGTTGTTCTTCGTGCAAAGAAATCTAATCTTTATTATAAGATGGATACGACATTATCTAAGCGTGATGATGTCAATGATTACTATCAGAAACGTATTCAGAATCCACAGTCCTATAAATATAGTGGATTTGAAGCATCCCTTGATGTTTCAAAAATGATTCCTGATACGTATATGACTTATATCTATTATGAGACAGGTAACTTAAAAGTATTGGATCCTGTTGAACATAATATCTACTTGTAGGAGGGCAAACATGAATACAATCAAAAAAATACTCACTGCCTTCCTTGCCTGCGCATTGCTTTGCGGATGTCATTCAGGAAAGAAGACAAGTGGGATTATAAGAATCGGTATCGAGAAGGACTATCGTCCTTTCTCTTACAGTGATGGCAATAAGTACGTCGGATACGACGTGGATATCGCCAAAGAGATTGCGTCAAGACTTGGCTATAAGGTGGAGTTTGTGACAAAGACAGCGGATCAGTTGTTAAAAGATTTAGACAACAAGAAAATAGACATGCTCGCAAATCAGGTGGAACCTGATCGCGAGACGGATAAGGAAGTCAGATATCTTTATTCGACAATGTATAAATGTGATTATGGGGTCATTGTCACAAACAAAGGGGAAAACAATATCAAGCTTTTCCAGGATATTAGAAATAGGAAGACAAGTGGTGTGAAAGGTACTTATTGGGAATATCTAGATCACTTCAACGGGGGACTTATGACACCTGTTGAAAATAGTGAAGAAGCACTTAATCTTGTTTCTAATAAGAAAGTTGTGGCCAGTGTTACTGACCTTATGACATATAATGATTATAAGAGAAGACATCCTCAAAGTGATGTGAAGATTGCATTAATGACAAGTCTTATCTATGATTTCTCTTTCTTGATGAGATTGGATCAGACTTCTCTTAACAATAAAGTAAGTCGCATTATTACGAAGATGGATCGTGATGGGACTATGAGTAAGATTTCTAAGAAGTATTTTGAAGAAGATATTTCTAAGAATAAGAGGTAATCAAGACGATGAAACAGCCTAGCTTAAAAAAGAATTTCATATTGAGCATGATGTATCAGATATTAAAGATCATTATGCCATTATTGACCGCCCCTTATATTTCAAGAGTACTGGGAGCTAAGAATATCGGTATTTACAGTTATACGAATTCTTATTCCATGTATTTCACTTTATTTGCAGCTTTAGGGACTGTAACTTATGGGACACGTGAAATTGCACGTGTGAGAAATGATAAAGAAAGACGTAGTCAGCTGTTCTGGGAGATTGAGATCTTAACAGTGCTGACAACGTCTGCAGCACTTATTTTCTGGGGCATTTTCACATTCTTTAATAAGAGTGATGCGATTTATTATGCGGTATTAAGTTTTAACTTGTTGGCCGTCATGTTTGATATTTCATGGTTTTATGCCGGTATTGAACATTTTGAATTCACGATCGTATGGAATTCAATCTTTAGAATATTAAGTGTTATTGCCATGTTCTTATTTGTGAAGAAGCCTAGTGATTTGTTTATTTATATATTTATTGTGGCTTTCCAGAATTTTGCAGGTAATGTGGGAATGTGGACTGGTCTTTCTAAGTTTATCTGTAAGATTGATTTTAAGACGATTGAATTGAAGCATCATTTTCATGAAACACTGGTATACTTTATTCCAACGATTGCGACTTCAGTCTATAATGTTCTAGATAAAACATTGATTCAGCTTATTACTCATAATAAGGCTGAAAATGGTTATTATGAACAGGCTAATAAGATTCTTGATATGATGAAGACATTGACTTTTGTAGCCTTGAATATGGTTATGCAGTCACGTATTTCTTATCTTTTTGAACAGAAGAAATATGATGAAATCAAAAGAAGAATCCATACGTCTGTGAACTATGTTCTCTTTATGGGAATAGGGATTCTCTTTGGTATGATGGGGATTGCGAGAACATTTGTACCTTGGTTCTTTGGACCAGGATATGATCGTACAATTGTGCTATTAGAGATTATGAGTCCAGTTGTCGTTATTATTGGCTTATCTAACTGTCTAGGGGCACAGTATTATACTCCTTCAGGGAAAAGAAAGCAGTCTGCTAATTATATTATTGCTGGATCAGTCATCAACTTTGTATTGAACTGTCTGTTTATTCCTCATCTGATGAGTGCAGGTGCGGCGATTGCGACTGTTATTGCGGAGAGTGCGATCACTATTTTATATGTTGGACACTGCAATCGTTATCTGACTTGGGGTGTTATTCTTTCACATTTATGGCGCAAGCTTATAGCAGGAGCACTTATGCTTGCGGTGATCTTGTTTATCAATCAATATATGAACGTTGGATTTATTGCACTCATTGTTCAGGTTGGTGTAGGATTTAGTGTATACTGTCTTATGTTAGTTATCTTGAAAGATGACTTTGTCATAGATTTTGCAAAGAATCAGCTTCTTGCTAAATTAAGACATTAGGAGGAACTCATGTTAAATATCAAATTGGAATTGCCTGAAGGTTTTCTTGAAGAAGAAGAACGTGATGGCTATCTTGTCAGTGCAGAAATGAAGAAGATCTGGGCTGTTGAATTAGATTTATTAAATGAATTTATGCGTGTATGTAAAGAACATGATATCAGATGGTTCGCAGATGGCGGTACAATTCTTGGAGCTATCAGACATAATGGGATGATTCCTTGGGATGATGATATCGATGTATGCATGTATAGAGAAGATTATGAAAAACTATGTGAGATTGCGCCAGCAGCTTTTAAAGCGCCTTACTTCTTCCAGACTGAAGAAACGGATCGCGGCAGCATGCGTGGTCATGCGCAGCTAAGAAATTCTTCTACAACTGGAATGTTAAAGATGGAAGATAAGCGACATGTACTCTATAATCAGGGAATCTTCTTAGATATTTTCCCACTTGATGATTTACCTGAAGAACAAGAAGAACGTGCTCATTATATGAGCGATTGTTTTAAGACCTTGCTTGATGCAAGAGAATACACTTACTTCTGGGAAAATATGTATAGAAGAACTGGTCTTAAAGGTTTTGTAAAGAATATTATTACGACATTAAGACATGTCTATGATTTCAAGAATCCTATCTATGAAGATTTTAAGAAGAAATGTGTCAAATATCAAAATACCAATACACCATTATTTGGTAAAGTGATGTTTAGATACAGAGAAAAACTTGTCTTAAAGAAAGCATGGTTTAGTGATGTCACATATCATAAGTTTGAAATGCTGGAGATTCCTCTTCCTAATGGCTATGAAGACTTCTTAAATCAGTTCTATGGCAACTGGAAGGAATTTGTGATAGGAGGAGGCGCTCATGGTGGTGTTTTCTTCGATCCAGAGAAATCCTACCTTGAATATGTGCATGAAGATAGGTATGATAGATTTATAAAAAAGGTCGATAGAAGGAGGGGTTAAGCATGGTCATTGGTTATACTGCTGGTGTCTATGATTTATTTCATATCGGACATTTGAATTTATTAAAGAACGCTAAGGGAATGTGTGACAAGCTTGTCGTTGGTGTTACAGTGGATGAACTTGTAAGCTATAAGGGCAAGAAGGCAATGATTCCTTTTGAAGATCGTATTGAAATTGTACGTTCAATTAAATATGTGGATGCAGCTGTTCCACAGTATAATATGGATAAGCTAGAAGCATGCAAAAAATTGAATGCCCAGATTCTATTTGTAGGTGATGACTGGTATGGTACTGATAAATGGAAAGCCTATGAAAAAGAATTTGAAGAAGCAGGCATCAAGATAGTTTATTTCCCATATACTAAGGGTACAAGTTCAACTCAGATCAGAAAAGCGTTGAACTATATTAGAAAAGATACATTGGAGGATGTTAAATAATGATTGAAGATAGAGATTATTGCATGAGCTCTTTTCTGACTTATAGAACAGTCATTGATCAGACAAAATGCTTTTCATTAAAGTATCCTCCACGTTATACAAAGATTCCAGAGAACAGAGTACAGGTTCATAATAGTGATGAACTTTATAAGACTCTTAAAAATCAAGTAGAAGAACTATGCAAAAATCACAAGGTTGCTCTTGCTTTATCTGGGGGCATTGATTCAGCTGTACTTGCAAAGTTTATGCCAAAAGGTTCTACAGCTTATACATTCCAGTGTATTGTGCCTGGTAAAGAAGTTACTAATGAAGTACCAGCTGCACAAAAGTATGCAAAAGAGTGTGGACTTAATCATAAGGTTGTAAAGATCTACTGGGAAGATATGGAGAAATATGCACCATTATTGATGAAGCAGAAAGGTGCTCCTATTCATTCTATTGAAGTACAGATCTATAAAGCAGCTATGCAGGCAAAAGCTGATGGCTTTGATACATTATTATTTGGAGAAAGTGCTGATTCATTATACGGTGGATTAAGTATGCTTTTAAGCAGAGATTGGACAATGGGAGAATTCATTGATCGTTTCTCAAATGTTCTTCCACATCATGCATTAATGAATCCACAGTGGGAATTAGAACCATTTAAACAATATACAAAAGATGGTTATGTCGATGTACATGGCTTCTTATCTCATATCTTCTTCCCTGAAAGCATTGGATCATATATCAACGCTGGAACTGCGGCTGGAGTAGAATGTTATATGCCATATGCGATGACAGAAATGGCAGTAGACTTAGATCTTGAACGTGTACGTAAAGGAGAAAACAAATATCTTATTAGAGAAGTATTTGAAAGTCTTTATCCAGGATTTGTAGTTCCTCCTAAGACACCTATGCCTCGACCAGTTAATGAATGGTTTGAGAATTGGGAAGGACCAAAAAGAAAAGAATTTATTCCTCATTGCCAGAAGGCAATGACTGGTAACCAGAAATGGTTAATTTGGTCATTAGAGACATTCTTGAATATTTTAGATGAAGAGTAGTTTTTCTACTCTTCTTTTAAGAAGGTAATTATGAAGAGATTATTAGGATTTGTACTTGTAGTTTGTCTATTGGCAACTTCTGTGCAAGAAAGTAATGCAAGAAAAGCAAAATTAAATAAAAATAAGCTTACCTTAGGTATTAACGTAGGATATCGTTTACGTGTTAAATACAGTCGCAAGAAAGTGAAGTGGAAAACATCCAATAAGAAAATTGCGACTGTATCTAAAAAAGGCTATGTTAAAACAAAGAAGAAAGGGAAAGTGACTATTACTGCGAAGATAGGTAGAAAATCTTTAAAGTGTAAAGTGACTGTTAAAGCTCCCTCTCTAAAAGAAAAGCAGATTACCATCAATAGGTATGAAAAGCATTTATTGATGGTAAATTATGCGAAAAAGGTAAAATGGACAAGTGCGAATAATGATATAGCGACTATCAGTCAAAAAGGTGAGCTAAGAGGAATAAGACAGGGTGATACAATTATTACTGCTAAGGCAGATAAGTATACTTTAACTTGTAAGGTGAAGGTGGATAATGATCCAAGTGAACAGGGATCATATATTCATCCTAATACAGTTAAGGTAAGAAGTATCAGTACACCACTTCCACATGGAAAAGGATACGCTCAAGGTGGTGCCATATGGGGTTCAGCATACTTTTTTGTTTCATCTAAGGCAGATGTGATTGTGTATGACTTTAATCAAAATGAAGTGACTAAGCATTTTGTTTTAGATCAAAGTGAAAAACATGAAATTCATTGTAATAGTGTATGTTTTGGTAGAAAGTATGATGAAAATGATCCTTATCCTCTTCTTTATGTGAATGCTTATAATAGTAAGATGAGCCCTGAAGGGACATGCTTTGTCTATCGATTAACTGAAACAGAAGATGGATTGACATCCACTCTTGTTTCTACAATTAAGATTGGCTTTACTGATCAGAAGCTATGGAAAGAGGAAGGTAATCCTCTTGCTTATGGCAATTTTGTGGTGAATAGGGATCTAGGAAAACTGTATGTCTATAACTTGAATGACAAGCATCATGTCACTCGTTTCTTTGTTTTTGATGAACCAACAGAAAATGATGATGTGGACTTAAATAAAGAAGACTTATTATCAGTTAAAGATTTACCTTATTTTCCTTATATTCAAGATAACTGCTATAAAGATGGAAAGATTTATATTGTAAGTGGTGGGTTATATGGAACACCACCAATGTTAAGAATTATATCCATTAATAGTATGAAACAGGAAAAGTATCTTTATTTAAAAGATATCAACTTACCATATGAACCTGAATCAATTGATATCTATAATAATAAGCTTTATCTTAGATTTAATATTAGGGAAAAGATTCAATTTTATGAGTTATCGATGTAGGATGTCAAGAGACATCCTTTTTTTCTTCATTAGAAAGTGCAATAGCACTTTCTAAGATATTTTTTTCAATTAAGTAACCAGCTTTAAATTCTTCATCTTTTAATTCTTCTTCTAGATAGTCATCAAATTTAATTGTGGTCATGGTTATTCTCCTTTAATTTATTAGAGGGTGTCTTTTGTGGTAATGATAACATACATTTTTTATAAGGAAATAAGAATAATGTTTTGAGAAGATATTTGAATATTCTATATACCACATAAAATTTCTCAAAGGTAAAATGTAATTCTTCTAGATAGTGATGTGGATTAAAAATATCTAAATAAAAGGTTAAGAGATGATAAAAGATAAAGAAAAGTATATTTATTTTTTATTCAAATACGGAAAATAGGGGGTTACATCTTTTAAAAATAAGTAATTTGTGGTAAAGTAGCAACGTATATAAGTATGTGGAGGAATACGTAATGAACTGGTTTTTAATAATCATCTTCTTATTAGTAATATTTCCATTCTGGTATTTACTTGGAAGACAGGTTTTAAAAGTTTTTCATTATGATTATCATGACGAAAATCATAATATTATTACTGGATTTTTTGCCTTTTTCTTTGAAGCGTTTGTTGTGGGGATTCCTGCCACTTTATTGAAGGTGAGCTGGAACGTATATTACATAGCTATGTTAGCTGTGTTTATACTGACACTTGCTTTTTTAGTATATAAGGAAAGAAATCTTCTTAAGGAGAATGTTTTTAATAAGAGAATCGTTTCTCATTTACAGCGTCATCTTAAAGAAAACTGGGTCATCTATTTAATGATGGGTGTCTTTATGGTTATGTATATGAGTAATGCGATGGCTTATTACAAGATGAATTATGATGATCGCTACTATATCGGTAAAGCTGTTCAATTGGTTGGAACACCCCAGCTGATGAATGAGAACTATTATACTGGAGCTTTACTTACCCATAGTAAGTTTGATCTGATTAGAATTATTAATACATTTGAATTGACTTATGCTTTCTTAGCTACAACTTTCCATATCAGTGTTCCTTTCTTTATTAAGATTGGTATGGGTGTAGCTGGATATATTATTACATTCATGGCGTTTAAGATGTTTGTAGAGTTATTCATGGATAAAAAGTATGCACAGTATGCTTTATTGCCATTGTCAGTATTAATGATTCCTAGAGGCTATACAGCGAATTCTGATAAGCTGTTTATGAACATTAATATGTATAGCCAATGGCATTTTCAGACTGCAATTTTTTATGGTGGTTCTTTTGTACAGCATATTGCATTGCCAGTTATTTTATTCTTCTCAAAAGATCTATTAGAGAAGATTGATTTTAAGAAAGTTTTGTTTATTGCGTTATTGTCAATAACGTTTATGTCATTCTCTACAACTTATCTGACATATTTTATTATGCTTCTTATTGGATTAGTTTTAGCCAAAGTTCTTAAATTGATTTATGAACATTCTTCAAAAAATAAGAATGTGCTTGTAGGCGTTATTGTAATATCATTTTTGGGTTTACTTGTATTTAATACAGTTGCCTTTGAGTATATGAAAAGATTTAATAGTTATGCTTTAGGGGCTTACAAAGAATATAGAACCTTCTATAAGGAACGTATTGCGACTGAGACTTTACTAGTCTGGACACCATTTATTTATATGTTGTTTATGGCATTGTTTAAAGATAAGAAGTTTAAGTGGTTGATGTTGGCATTAATTATTATGTTCGGTATACCGTTTAGCGGAAAATTAAATGCATTGATGTCATTAGCGACTGTGAATTTCCCATTTGTAGGTGGAAGATATATCGCATCAATTGAATTATTGACAATGATCTTTATTGGTATATTGATTGTAAGTGTCTTAAGACAAATCAAATATAAACAGGTAGTGCTAAGTGGCTTAGCATTAGTTACTGTATGTGGAACTGTGTTCTATATTAAAAGACATATGTACGATATTACTAGATATTCTGCTGGTACAACCGGTATTACTTATGCGGGATATAGAGCAGGTATTCCTTTTAAAAATGATAAGATGCTTCCAGATGTGATTGTGAAGGTAGGAGAATACTTCGATCAATTGCCTTATGGAAATTATCGCGTATTCGCACCTTATTATGCGGACTATGAAGGAACTCAAATACGTTTTGAAGGTTTATTGATGGCTTCTAATCGTATTGAGCTTGTATATCCAAAAGAGAATTACAAGTCATTTGTACCTAACGGTGCAGGAATCATGGATAATGAAGAATACGATTTAATGATGAGCTTTTCAGAAGGTAAAATCAGTTATGAAGAGGTTAAGTCAATTATAAAGACATATGAATTGTCATACTTAATTGTATCTTCAAGTAATTCTGCAAATCAGTTAAAGAAAAACGGATTTGAAATATCTATTAGTGATAAAAAGAATAATCTTTTTATGTTAAAAAAGATTTAATGAAGTGATATTTATCTAAATATTATTAAAGTGTAAAGAGGAGAAATTATGAAAGTAATAGCAATTATTCCTGCATATAATGAGGAAGAAAGTATTAAACAAGTTGTTGAAGAGCTTAAAGAGAAAGCACCTTTTTGCGACTATGTCGTAATTAATGATTGTTCAAAAGATAGTACAAAAGAGATTTTGGAAAGAGAAGGATATAATTATTTAGATTTACCGGTAAACCTTGGTTTACAGGGAGCTGTTCAGACTGGATATAAATATGCTTACTATAAAGGATATGATGCTGCTGTACAGTTTGATGGTGATGGACAGCATCTTCCAGAGTATATTGCTAAATTAGCTGAAGGTATTGAAGAGGGATATGACATTGTTGTTGGTTCAAGATTCGTCGATATGCCAAAAGAATTTAGTGCTAGAATGATTGGTAGTCGCTTGATTTCATTTATGATTAAGTTAACTACAGGTAAGACAATCAAAGATCCAACAAGTGGTATGAGAATGTTAAATAGAAAAATGTTAAGAGAATATGGATTCAATATGAATAGAACTCCAGAACCTGATACACTTGCTTTTGAAATCAAAAGAAAAGCTAAAGTAAAAGAAGTACAGGTTGAAATGAGAGATCGTCAAGGCGGCGTGAGTGCATATTCAAATATCGGTAATTCTATTAAATATATGATGAAAGTCTTAATGACTATTATTTTCTTTAATTAGAGAGGAAGGCAATTATGAGTATAAATTTAAGAATTGGATTGATTATTGTATCATTATTCTTTTTCTTCGTTATTGTGAGAAGTGTAAGAAGAAATAAACTAAGATCAGATTATGCGTTGGGATGGATTGTTCTTTCATTAGGTCTTGTTTTACTTAGTGTGTTCCCTCAGTTAGCATTTTGGGTTGGTGGATTATTTAAAGTTATCTCAATTTCAAATATTGTATTTGCAGCTGTTATTTTTATGCTAATTGTACTTTCATATATTTTATTTACTAAAGTTTCTTTACTAGAAGAAAAACAGAAGGATTTAATACAAGAAATTGCAATTTTAAAAAAAGATAAAAAATTATAATTTGTAATGGAGATTAATATGCCAAAAATTTCTGTAATTATGCCAACGTATCGTGAAAATATTTCTGTGTTGGATGAAGCTGTCAATTCTATACTTAATCAAACATACAGTGATTTTGAATTAATTGTTATGTTAGATGATCCTGGTAATAAGGAACACATTCAGTATTTTGAGAATCTTTCAAAAAAAGATGCTCGTATTAAATTTCATGTTAATGAAGTTAATTTAGGATTATCTAAGTCATTAAACAATGCACTGAACTATGTACAGGGTGAATATATTGCACGTATGGATGCAGATGATGTATCTGTTTCAGATCGTTTGGCGAATCAGTTATCCTATATAGAAGAAAATCAGTTTGATATGATTGGTGGGATATTGATGGTTATTGACGAACATGGTGAAAAAATTTATGACATTCAAAGTGTACCTACTGATGATGCTAAAATAAAAAAAGCATTAAAATATAACCAAGTAATTGCACATCCATCTTGGTTTTGTAGAAAAGAAGTTTTTACTTCATTAAAGGGATATCGTTCTATACCTCTATGTGAAGACACTGATTTTACTTTACGTGCAGCATTAAAAGGATTTAAATTATCTAATTATAATGGTGTTGTATTGAAATATAGGATGACTTCAAATAGTATTTCTAGATCAAATTTATTGAAACAGTTTTTGTATTTAAAGTTTATTACTAAAGATTATAAAAATAAGAAAGTTTCAAATATAGATGAAGCAACTTCTTACGTTAACTCTAAGTGGTCTGAAAAGTCTGAAAAGCATTATAGAGATGCAAATGTCTTGTTTAATGATGCTCTTTCTAATCTTCAAAAGAAGAGATATTTAAAATTAATGATTTCATGTATCAAATTATTATTTAAATCAAAATATTACTTAGAAAAAACTTATCGTTTAGTAAGAGTATCAATGTTTTAGGAGATGAATATATGGATACAGTTGATGTGTTGATGTCAATATATAAACCTGATAAAGTATATCTTATCAAACAGTTGAAATCTATTGATGAGCAAACATATAAAAATATTACGCTATATGTTTATAATGATTGCCCATCGGAAAGAATAGATAAAGAATTATTTAAAGAGCATATTCATTATCCTATTGTTTTTCTCGAAACCGATGGCGAGAATCGTGGATTTATTAAGGCATTTGAGAAGTTGATAAATGAATCTAAGGGTAAGTATGTTGCATTTTGTGATCAGGATGACATTTGGAAAAAAGATAAAATTGAGAAATGTGTTGGAACATTAAAAAAAGATAAATCTTTAGCTGTAGCTACTGATCGTTCTATTATTAATGAAAATGATGAAGTAAAGATTCAAAGTGTGAGAGAGACGGTAAACAAGAATTATGAGAACTGGATGACAGGTGATGATATATGTAAATATGATTTGGTTATCTGTTTTGCAGTTGGAATGTGTCTTGTTGCTGATGGAGACTTTGCTAGAAGTACATGCCCAATTAGTGAATTTTCTGGACACGATCAATGGCTTTTAGCGTGTGCTTCTACTGAAGGTAAAGTCTCATTTATAAATGAACCATTAGTAATGTATAGACGTCATGATCATAATGTTAGTGGTGTCATGAATGATGTGAAATCTAAGAAGCAGTATTATGAAAAAAGAGTACTTGCACAGAAAAAAATGTATGAAGATTTCTTTAAAAAATATCCTAATCATAAAGATAAAGATGAAATGATGGATTTTGTTGAAAAAAGAATGAATCATTCAACAATTGGATTATTGCGTTATAGATATCTTGCTCCTGATGTAGTTAAGTTTGAGATTGTTTTATCGCTTGTCCCTAATTTTATATTTAAGTTTTTACGTTTTGTTGCAAGACGTCTTTCAAGAATATAGGAAGGTGATCAGGGTATGAAAATTTCAGTTGCTATGTGTACTTATTATGGGGAAAAATATGTTAAAGAACAACTTGAGAGTATTTTAAATCAAACCCATAATATTGATGAAATAATAATTTGTGATGATTGTTCAAAAGATGAAACATTAAATATTTGTAAAGAGATCTTAAAAGAAAGTAATGTTTCTTTTAAAATAAAATCTAATGAGAATAATCTTGGATTTATCAAAAATTTTTATCAGGCTTTAGATTTATGTACAGGTGACATTATTTTCTTTTCAGATCAGGATGATGTATGGAAAAAAGATAAAGTAGAAAAAGTCTTAGATGTTTTTAAAAATAATAAAGATGCTTTACTTGTTTTTACTGAAGCAGATGTTGTAAATCAAGATTTAGTAGGTGAAGATAGCTTATTAAAAGGAGCTTCATTTAAAAATGAATTTTTAAAGAGTAATCAAACAAAATTCAATTCACTTTTAAACGACAATTATGTAACTGGAGCTACAATGGCTATAAAAAAAGAATTAAAGAGCGAGCTAGAAAAAGCAAGTAGATTTAATGATTGTCCACATGATTATTGGCTTGCATTAATTGCTGCTGCAAATAATGGATTATATTGTTATGAAAAACCATTAATTTATTATAGACAGCATTCTTCAAATACAATTGGTATTAATAAGCGATATTCTTTTAAACAAGTTAAAAAGCTTTTTTCTTCTAACCGCAATAAAAATAGGGAAAATAGATATGCGGAATTACGTCTACCTACTTTATATGAATTAAAAAAATATGTTTTATTGAAGAATAACAAAGAATATTTAAGAATAATTAATGATAAAATTAAGTTTTGGGAAAATAGATCTGATTTTTTTGGGGGATCTTTTACAAAAAATATTATGGTAGTATTTAAAAGTACAATAAATGGTGAACAAAAGCTTAACAGAAATGTGAATCATCCTATTTTCGTAGATTTTGTAAAAGCATGTGCATTGTCAAAAAAAATTTAATGGAGAAGTAGGGAAATAATAATGAATAGTTTAAGATATGTTTTTATAATTATATTTGTTTTTTTAATTAGTTTTTTTGAGGGAGATAATGTTTTAGCTTTATTCTCAGTTAAGAAAAAGTCATTTACAAAAGCCATCACTTTTGGTTTTACTTTTTTAATTGCTTTTTTTGAGTTGATTTCATTACCGTTTGTGTATAACAATTTTGCTTTCTCAAAATTGATGTGGATTTATTCTATATTTTTAATATTGTCAGTTATTGTTTTTGCATTTAGACAGTTTAAATATGGATTCTTTATTAATGAGTATGAATTTAATTTAAAAAAGTATAAGACAAAAGTAACTATGGCTGTTGCAATTATATTGGTTTTATTTTCAGCTATTTCAAGTAGTTATTTAGATCATACTAATGCTGATGATGGGTATTTTGTAACAATTTCTACAATTGCGTGTCAAAATGATAAGGTAACATATGACGAACATTTAGTTTATGATGGTTCATTGTCGTTAAAAGGAGCTGCAATGAGACCTCAGATTGCTACTTGGGAATTGTTTGTAGCATATTTGGCTAAGTTATCAAATATTCATCCTGCAATAGTTGCACACTCTATTCTACCATTTGTTTTAATTGTTTTATGCTTTATGGCAATATGGAACTTTGGTATACAGTTAGTGGGATACGATAAGGCTCCATTATTTATACTAATATATGCATTATTAGCATTATTTGATGCAGTAAATACTGATAGTCAAGGTACATTTATGATTATGCTTGTTTGGCAAGGAAAGTCTATGCTGGCCAACTTCTCAATCCCAATGTTAATGAGTGGCGTGTTAAGTATGTATTCTGAAGATTCGAAATGGAAACAAGCAATTTGGAATTTAATAATTGTAATCGCAGGCATTAATTTTTCTGCAGTTGGACTTTATTTGATGTCTATTACTTACTTAGTTACAGGATTGCCATATTTAGTATTACAGGCTGTAAAGAAAAATTGGAAAACAATTGTTGATATTCTAGTTAAAGTAATTTGTACCATGCTTCCAATAGTTTTAATATCATTTGTGTTATACTTCCAGGTTACAACTTCTTCAACTGGTTCAGATTATGTGACAACTTTACCTAAGTCATGGCTTTCAATTTTTTATAAGGGAATTGGATCAGGACCATATCTTATTGTTTTAATTCTTTGCTTTGTTCATATTTTCATGAAAGAAACTGATATTTTGAAAAAATGCTTCTTTATTGGTGTTCCTGTAACATTGTTTGCAACATTCCTTAATCCATTATTGAATAAGTTTGTTGCACAAAATATTACTGGAGTAGATTTATATTGGCGATTGTATTGGATATTACCAACTTATTTGATCATTTCTTATGTTGTATCAAATCTTTTACATGAGTATGTTGTTAAGAAAGAGACTGTTTCATTATTATTGTCTTCTGCAATAATTATGTCTTCAGGAACATATTTTTATTCTCCTAGATCTGGTGTTTTTTATGAACATACAAATGCGTATAAGATTAATGTTAATGCATTGGCGGCAGCTGATAAAATATCAAAAGATACTAAAGGAGAACCTACTATAGCTATTTTCCCTGAAAGATTATCTTATTGTATTAGACAATATAATGCTAATATTGATGTTGTCAGAGCACGTAATTTTTCAAAAAATTCTCGAGTTGTGTATAAAAACAAATCATTCAAGTGGTTATATAAAGAGATTTATGAAAAGAATAATATTAATTCTAATAAAGTCATTTCTATGTTAAAGTTTCTTAAAGTTAAATATATTTATCTTTCTGAAAGAGAATTAAATAGTCCAGAGTATGAAAATACAAAGGGACCAATTAAAACTAATAAATATAAATTAATTCATACACGAAAAAGTGGATACTTATATAAAATTAAGTATTAATGAAAAGGTACTAATATGAAAACAAATAAAAAGGTTGTTAAAGCTGGAATTGGGTATACAATAAGTAATTATTTAATAAATGGATTAAATTTCTTAACAATTCCGATTTTTGCCAGAATGCTCTCTACATCCGATTATGGTATTTATAATACTTTTGTGGCATATCAAAGTGTTTTATTTATTTTAATTGGATTGGCTATTCATTCAAGTTATAGAAACGCAAGATTTAAGTATAAATATAAATCAGAGTCAAAGAATAAGTATAATTATGAAACATATGTTTCTTCATCGATGGTAATGATTCTTTTGATTACATTATTCTTGTTTGTATTTATAAATATTTTTAGTTCTTTGGCACAATCATTATTAGGACTAGATATTCTTAGTATAAATCTATTATTAGTTTATTCATTAGGATCAGCGGTAATTTGCTGCTTTAACACGAATGCAAGTTTGAATTATCAGTATCAAAGCTTTGTGAAAGTATCTTTATTTAATGCTGTTAGTAATATTTTAATGTCATTATTACTCATTAAATTTGTTTTTATTACTAGAGGGTACTTTGGTCGAATGATTGGTACCAGCCTCTCAATATTTATCGTATCTGTTTATATTATTGTTTATTTCTTTAGAAGAGCAAAACCAGCCAATATTAAAGAATATTTATCATGGGGCTTGAAATATAGTCTTCCAATTGTACCACATGGAATCAGTCAGGTAATATTATCGCAGTTTGATCGAATTATGATTCATAGAATGATTAGTTCGATGACTGCAGGTATTTATAGTTTTGCATATAATATTTTTACAATTATTCAGGTTACTTATTCTTCTTTAGATACAGTATGGTCGCAGTGGTTTTATGAGCAAATGCACAAGAAAAATTATGGTGGTATAAAAAGTATTAGTTCAATTTATATAACAGCAATGTTTGTTTTCTCGTGCATAATGATGCTTGTATGTCCAGAAGTTATTCTCATTCTTGGATCAGCAAAATATTATGATTCAATTTATTGTGCAATCCCTATTATTGCTGGTGGATATTTTTCGTTCTTGTATTTAATTCCATCAGTTGTAGAATATTATTATGAAAAAACAAAGTATATTGCAATTGGTACATGTTCTGCTGCTATTATTAATATTCTATTAAACTATATTTTTATTAGTATATATGGTTATGTTGCAGCAGCGTATACTACAATGTTTACTTATTTCTTGTATTTTTCATTTCATTATACATTTGCATGGAGAATTCAAGGTCGTTGTTTATTTTCTACTAAATTGATTTTATTAACAATTGTAGCAATTGTTTTCATGGTAGGTGTAAGCTTATACTTTGTAAAGTACATAATGGTTAGATGGGGGATTGCAATCTTGTTATCTTTACTTTTTATTGTATTTGAAGAGAAGAAATATGGATTTGGACTCGCTTTTTTGAAGCGTAAGTAAAAGGAGATACAATGGAAACAAAAGAATTAAATTTGAAAGAGATTCAACAACAAAATCTTAAGGTATTGTCAAAAATTGATGAAATTTGTAGAAAGGAAAACATAAAATATTTTTTAGCTTACGGTACATTACTTGGAGCGATCAGACATAACGGTTTTATTCCTTGGGATGATGATGTTGATGTAATGATGCCTCGAAAAGATTATCTTAAGTTTAAAAAGTATTATTATGATCATAAAGAAGAACTAAAACCATTTAAACTTTGTACTCGGGAAAATACTGAAAATTATGAATATTATCTTCCTAGATTTGTTAATATGGATTATAAATATATTAATTTATTAAGAAAAAAACCACAAATGGATATTGGGACTTTTGTGGACATTTATCCAATTGATAATTATGGGAATGATGATTCAGCAAAAAAAGTATTCAATAAGATAAAAATGAAAAATGCTATATATGGCATTTATTTGACCGGTATTAGTCCTACATCAAAGTTAAAAACATTGATTATGTTTCCTCTACATATTATACAGAGAATTGTTAAAGGTAAAAATTATCAATATAGAGTTAATAAAGAAATTGATGATCTTATTTTAAAATCTTTTAGTGATAGTGATAGATATGTAGGTATTCCTTCTTGGACATTTAACTTTAAACAATATAAGAGAGAATGGTTGGAAGATCACATTGAGAAAGATTTCGAAGGGAAGATGTTCTATATTCCAAAGTTTTATGACGATATCTTAAAGATGGAGTATGGTGATTACATGAAGCTTCCACCAGAAGACCAAAGAAAGCCATACCATGGATACAAAATCGTTAAGAGAGAAAAATAAATAGTAGTACTGATGTATTAATAGATATATTATGCATCTGAATATTTTATAAATATTTGTTTATTTTTGAAGATTATTTGAGAAGAAATATAGGGGGCAATTATGATTAATTTTACAGTCGGGCCAGTAATGGCAAGTGAAGAAGTATGTGCAAAAGGAGCAGAACAGGTTCCATATTTTAGAACGCCAGAGTTTTCTTCAATTATGCTTGAAAATGAAAAATTGATGTTTAAATTTGCTAAAGCACCAAAAGATTCTAGAGCAGTTTTTATGACTGCATCAGGAACAGGATCTATGGAAGCAGTTGTTATGAACTGTTTTACAAGTGAAGATCATTTGTTAGTAGTAAATGGTGGGAGCTTTGGAGCAAGATTTGCTCAATTGTGTGAAATACATGGTATTAAGCATACTGTTATTAAATTAAATCATGGACAAAAGTTAACTAAAGAAAAATTGTATGAATATGATAACAAAGGGTATACAGGATTGTTAGTAAACGTTGATGAAACTTCAACTGGTGTTCTTTACGATACAATGATGATTGGTGAATTCTGTAAGAAGAATAATATGTTCTTTGTTTGTGATTGTATCTCTTCATTTTTAGCAGATCCATTTGATATGGAACATTGTGGAGCTGATGTGATGATAACAGGTTCACAGAAAGTATTGGCATGTCCTCCTGGTATTTCAATTATTGTATTGGCTCCTAGAGCAATTGAAAGAGTTAACAATTATGAAGTTAAATCAATGTATTTCAATTTAAAAGATGCATTAAAGAATGGTGAAAGAGGACAAACTCCTTTTACACCAGCTGTAGGTATTTTATTACAAATAAATGTTAGATTAAAAGAAATTGAAAAATTAGGTGGAGCAGATAAAGAAGTTGAAAGAGTTGCTGCACAAGCAAAAGATTTCAGAGATAGAATCAAGGATTTACCTTTTGAATTTGTTTCTGAATCACCAGCTAATGGTGTTACACCTTTACATCCAACTAATGCAAATGCCTATGAAATATTTATGAAACTTAAAGATGAATATGGTATTTGGATTTGTCCAAATGGTGGTGAAATGAAAGACACTATTTTTAGAGTTGGTCATATTGGTCATTTAACACACGATGACAATACTAAATTAATTGATGCATTTAAAGATTTACAGAAAAAAGGCCTTCTTTAATAATATCAAACACGTGGAGGTGTTTTCTATATGAAAAAAGTTATTACTTATGGCACGTTTGACTTGTTGCATTATGGACATATTAAACTTCTTGAACGAGCAAAAGCTTTAGGTGATTATCTGATTGTTGGGATTACTTCGGATGATTTTGATAGAACCAGAGGCAAAATTAATGTTCAACAATCGTTGAATGAGAGAATAAAGGCTGTTCAAGAAACTGGATTGGCAGATCAAATTATTGTTGAAGAGTATGAAGGTCAAAAAATTGATGATATCTTAAAAAATGATGTTGATATTTTTACTGTTGGTTCAGACTGGAAAGGACATTTTGATTATTTAGAAGAATATTGCAAAGTAGTTTATTTAGATCGAACAAAAGGAGTTTCAAGTTCAGAAATACGAAGTGAAAAACGTAGTGTTAGATTAGGAATACTAGGTGATAGTAGTCTTGTTTATAAATATTATAAGGAAAGTTCATTTGTTAATGGAATTCAAATGGTTGGGATTTGCACGTGTAAAGAAAGTGTGAAGAAAAAATTTAAATATGAAAAATGTGATATTATTGATTCGTATGATGAATTATTAAATAAGTGTGATGCTGTTTATATAGTATCTGCTCCTGAACGACATTATGAAGATATTAAAAAGGCTTTATATGCAGGAAAGCATGTGCTATGTGAATCACCGTTAACAATAAATTTGAATGAAGTAAAAGAATTACTTGATTATGCTGAACAGCACAAATTAGTTTTATTTGACGGTATTAAAACGGCTTATTCTACTGCATATAATAGATTACTATTATTATTAAAAAGTGGAAAAATCGGTGATATCATTTCTGTAGATACAACTTGTACGAGTCTTGAAGATCTGAATGAGTATGGAAGTGTATCTAATGAAATGACTAATTCAATGTGTGCTTGGGCGCCTACTGGTTTATTACCAATTTTCCAAATTCTAGGTAATGAATATGTTAATCATTCCATTGTCTCTTTTAATTTAAAAAAGAATTGGGATGGTTTTTCAAGAATTTCATTTATTTATAATGATGCAGTTGCTTCAACAAAAGTTGGAAAAATGGTGAAATCTGAAGGTGATATGGTAATAACTGGAACCTTAGGATACGTATACATTCCTGCTCCATGGTGGAAGACAGATTATTTTGAAATTAGATATGAAGATTCAAGAAAAAATATGAGATACTTTTATCAATTAGATGGTGAAGGAATAAGGAATGAGTTAGTTTGTTTTATTAGAGCTATTATAACGGGTAAGAATTATAGTAAAATTGATCGTGAGTGTAGTGAAATGATAGTATCTTTAGTGGACAACTATTATTCTAATGAGAATACAATTGCGTTAAAAAAATGGAGAAAAGCTGAATGATTATTTTAAATGATAAGCAATTAAAAAAATTGCAGGGTGTAGAACTTGAGTTATTGACAGAAATTGATAGAATCTGTAGAAAAAATAATATTGAATATTCTCTTGATGGTGGTACTTTATTAGGTGCAATTAGACATAAAGGATTTATTCCATGGGATGATGATGCTGATATTGCTATTACTAGAAAAGAATATGAAAAGTTTTTTGAAGCTTGCAAGAAGGATCTAGATAAAGATAAATTTTTCTTACAAGACTATCGTACTGATGAGAATTATAGATGGGGATATTCAAAATTAAGAAGAAATGGTACGATTTTACTTGCTGAAGGACAAGAAATGGAAAAGTGGAATAATGGTATTTTTTTGGATATCTTTGTATATGATAATGTTCCAGACAATTATTTTATGAGATTGCTTTATACATTTAAATGTTTCCTAATTAGAAAAGGTCAGTATTCTACAGTGGCAGTTAAGCAAAAACTAAATATTTTCTCAAAATTATTTTATTCGTTTTTGAGTAGATTTTCTCGGGATTTTTGGTTTAGAAGAATCGATTCTCTAGCAAAAGCATATAATGATAAAAATACGAAAATATCTCGTCATATTACTTTTCCATATCCAAATAAAAAGTGTAAGTATGGTATGCCAAGAGATTGTTTTGATGATTATATTGATGTTGAATTTGAAGGAAAAAAATTTAAAGTCTTTTCTCAATATGACAAATATTTAACGCTTCTTTATGGTGATTATATGACACCTATTTCTCAAGAAAATAGAGAACCGTATAAATTTGCAAAATTAGATTTTGGTGAAGATGAATTTAATGGTGAAAGGGTGGATTAATTATGAATATAGCTTTATTGACAGCAGCAGGTGTTGGTTCTAGAATGCATCAAGACATTCCTAAACAATTTATGAATGTAGAAAATAAACCTGTTATTATTTATACACTAGAAGCATTCCAGAATCATCCAGCAATTGATGCAATTTGTGTCGTTACCTTACCAAATTGGATTGAGGTGCTTCGTGCTTATGCTAATCAGTTTAATATTTCTAAATTAAAATGGATTGTTCCAGGTGGAGATACTGGTCAAGAATCCATTCACAATGGATTGGTAACTGTAGCTAAAGATTGTTCTAAAGAGGATGTAATTATTGTACATGATGGAAATAGATGCTTAGTGACTGAAGATATCATCAACGATTCGTTAGCTACATTTAATAGATATGGTTCTGCTGTTGCAGCAATTCCTTGTGTTGAAGCAGTCTTTAGAAGTAATGACAATGGAGAATCATCTACAGTTTCTATTCCTAGAGAACAGTTATATCGTACTCAGACACCACATGTGTACACAATTGGCAAATTACTATGGGCACATGATGAAGCAAAAAAGAGAAATATAAAGAATACAGCAGCTTCATGTACATTAATGCAAGAACTAGGTGAAACAATTTATTTTTCAAAAGGTTCAGAACAAAATTTAAAAATTACTACAGTTGATGACATGATTATTTTTAAGGCATTACTACACACAAAGAAAGATGATTGGATTAAATAGATGAAAGATAAATATTTTGAAGATGTTGAACTTGTAATTGATTCTATTAAAAATATTAATAATCTTTATTATAAATCTATTCTAATTACAGGTGCATCTGGGATGATATGTTCATCTGTAGTTGAGATACTTCTTTATTTGAATGAAAAGAGAAATGCGAATATTAAAATATTTCTTGCTGGACGGAATAAGGAAAGAATGTGTAATCGTTTTGCATTATATGAGGAAGGCGAGGATTTTACATTTATCCAGTATGATGCAACAAAAAATGATTTTAAAAATGATTTTAAATTTGATTATATTATTCATGGTGCTAGTAATGCGAATCCGAACATGTATAAAACTCAACCAGTTGAAACTATGTTAGCGAACGTAGTTGGATTAAATGCTTTATTGGATTTTGCAGTAAATAACAATGTAAAACGAGTTTTATATATTTCATCTAGTGAAGTATACGGTAATAAGGATGAATTAGATCCATATGATGAAAATGATTATGGATATTTGGATATACTTAATGATCGTGCAAGTTATCCGAGCTCAAAACGCGCTGCAGAGACATTATGTGTAGCATATTCAAATGAGTATAAAATTGAAACAGTGATAGTTAGACCAGGTCATATTTATGGTCCGACTATTTTAAAAAGTGATAATAGAGCAAGTGCTTCTTTTACTAGAGATGTTATTGAAGGTCGTAATATACTGATGAAAAGTGCAGGGTCTCAATTGCGATCATATTGTTATACAATGGATTGTGCATCAGCAATTTTATCTGTTTTATTAAATGGTGAAAATAAAAATGCTTATAATATTTCTAATAAAAATTCAATTGTTACTATTAGAGAATTTGCTGAAATGTTAGCATCATTAACTGGAAATAAAATAGAATTTGAAAGACCAACTGATGCTGATGTAAAGAGTTTTAATTTGATGTCTAATTCTTCACTTACATCTCAAAAAATTGAAGAAATTGGTTGGGAAGCAAAATTTGATTTAGAAACTGGATGTAGACATACGATTAAATTGATAAAAGAATAGCAGACTATTAAATGGGTGTATGAATTTTATTTATTCGATCTATTTCTATCAGACTTGCTATAAAAACTTGTGACTCTATTGAATCACAGGTTTTTTTCGTAAAAAGAAAGATTTAAAAAATATGTACTAGAACAGATTTATTGTTGTTTATTAATGGTTATTGTGATGATAATTGTGAGTATGTTTTGATGTGAATAATTGGTTAGATGAATAAAAGTATTTTTAAACGTGATATGGACTTTTATGTAAAAATATATATTTTGTTGAATTTTAATGATAGTAGTAGTGTATATTATTGTAGTAATAATACTGAGTAATTTCTGGTTTTGGAGGGATTTTATGAAAATAAGTACAAAAGCATTATCTTTGTCAGAAAACAGAACTAAACATTATAATTGTATTGATTTGATTAAATTTATATGTGCATTATTTGTTGTTTCAATCCATGTTTCTCCATTTGCATCATATAATAGTTTTATAAATTATGGATTAAAAAATTATATGGCTAGAATAGCTGTTCCTTTTTTCTTTGTTGCGTCAGGTTATTTTTTATTTCGAAAAACATCATATGAACGATTTGACAAAAAAATTGCATTGACATACGTAAGGCGAATTTTTCGTATATATGTTATATGGACAATTATATATTTCCCTTGGGTTTTAAAGAACTCTATTCTTGTTGATGAAATTGGAATTAGGCATGGTTTTTTGAATTGGATGAAGCATTTCTTTTTAACAGGAAGCTTTTCTCACTTGTGGTATTTAAATGCCACAATTATTGCAACTTTAATTCTTATATTTTGTATTAGTAAAAAAATAAGAATAAAGACCATAATGTGTATAGCGACAGTGCTATATGTAGTTGGTCTTATACCGCAAACGTATTCAATTTTACTTAACCCACTTTGCAATATAAAGGTTGTTTGGATGTTCCTTGACGGTTTACAAAGGACAATTGAAACCACACGTAACGGCTTATTTTTTGGATTTTTATTTATGGGAATTGGAATGGTATTTGCGTATAAACCGATTGTGATGAAATATAGAACAGCAGTTGTTGGATTTGGCGTATCAATGATGTTATTTTTGATTGAAGCATTCGCTGTAAACGAATTGGGATGGGCAAGAGAAAATGATATGTATATTTGTTTAGTACCAGTAGTTTTTTTCTTGTTCTATATTGTGTCACACATTGAGATAAAAGATAATCTTATTTATACGCATTTGAGAAAATTAGGATCATTGATTTTTTATTTGCATTTGTTTATTTATTATTCAATGGAAAATATATTAAGTTATATTGGAATAAATAATTCTTTGATATATTATGGTATTATTGTGCTTATTACGATAATTGTTTCGGAATGCATTATTCTATTGAGCACTAAGTTTAAATGGCTAAAGATAGTATATTCTTAATAATTTTAAATTGATTGAAGAAAGACATTCAAAAAAAGTATGTCTTTCTTTTTTATAAGGTTAGGATATATCTCTTTGATAATTGAGCATTATGATAAAAAAATACATAATTTTATTCAAAGAGTGATAGTTATCCATTTTCTGTATAAGGTATTCACTGGATAAAATTTCATAGTGGTTTTGATAAATTTATATGAGACAATTAGAAATATCTAATATGTGTTTAAAGCTTTTGAGTACTTGCTCATAATGTTAAAAACTTATACAAAAGAGCTAGTGATGGTTGTGTCATCACTAGCTTTATGTAAATAAGGCAGAGTGTCACTCTGCATTTGAATTAATGTCGTTAAGTTACTGAAATATTAAAAAACTATTAATACTTATTAACCTTATTGTTTATTGGATAATTTATTGTGTTTTGTTTTTATTAAATCAATAAATAAGAAGATATATAATGGTAAGAGTAGCTGAATTAATAAGCCATATCTTGGCCAATAATTGATTGGCGAAGCAATAAATAATGTGATCATTAATCCATGAACTAATGTAAATGGTAAGATTGACATAGTTGATGATCTAAACAATATAAGAAGTAAAATATATATTGTTAATAAAAAGATTATTCCATAACAGATTCCGACAGGAACTGACCATTCATCAATTTTAAATATTTGTTTTAATGATTCATGATTTGTTAGATTATTAAATTCAGCTTTTAAACTCATTTGTCTGGCGTATTCTGGATGTGTATTTCTAGGAACACCAGAGCTGATGTTTTCATTTGTAATCATAATATCATTTGCATTAAGTGTCCAATATCCATATGTCTGTAGTACCCAAGCTTCAAAATATAAACGAGGATTTTCTTTTAACATTGAAAACCAATGTTTGAAGAAATCTTTTTCTATGATTTTAGCGTTGAATTCAGAATCCCATTTTAATAAATCAATGCAACATGGATGATACTTCGTTTTATATTGTTTAATAGGTAGAATTGCATTCATATACGCACGATCAGATGCAGACATCTTTCCGTTATAAGCCACAACTCTCGCCATCTGATTCATAAGAATACCTACGCTCTCAATTTTTTCACCCTTAATGTCGTATTTCTTATAGATAGGACCAGTAATGAGTTGTGAGAATAGAATGATTGTTACAAATAAAATTAATAAGTTTCTAAGTGGTTTCATTATATGAGAATTCTTTTGGATCTTATTTTTAATTAATAAAAGAATAATCCAGAATGAAACAAATATCATAATATATAATCCATTGTTTCTAGAGAAAATAGAAATTATTGTAAATAAAGCAGTAAGAACAATCCATCTTTTACTTGTCATTACTTTACCGTGACTATCAATAAATTGATAAAGCTGAATTGTTAATCCAATCAGTGCTGCTGTGAAAATAGGATCTTTCCACATCGCAATACTATAAGTTGCGATATATGTAGTAGAACCAAAAATAAAGATAAGTAAATAACGTACTACAGGATGTAATTTAAATTTCTTGTCTAACCACCAAATATAGTATGAATAAGTAAGACTTAAGAAAATCATTTGAATGATGCAGTAGAGTGCACATCCTAGAGTACAGTCTTTTGCCCCAAAGTACTGAGTGATTCTTATGCAGTATGTTATGAACATTGTATAGAAGAATGGATGATGATTGTTAAAAGGTATGGTTTTTAAACCTTGATCAATAGAGTTTATTGTATCTCCAAATACAAATCCAGGATAATAAATTAGTAAATAAGGTAACCACATAATAAATAATATTAATGCATAAAATAAGATATTTTTTATTGATTTTTTTGTAAGGTTAAATTCATAAGTTATTAGATGTGTTGCGTTTTTACTATCATTATTTCTAATTAATTTATATGTTTGAGATATTAATCTGTATAGACCTGATGTCATAAAAATAACACTTATGAAGTCAATAAAATAAAAAGGAAGCACGTAGTTGTTTTTTAGTGTTCCTGAAACACGATTTTCAACATGAATATGGGAACCAATTAAAATGTTAATAGCTCCAATAACTGCAACTATAAGCAAAATAGTAGTTTCTATTTTATTATTTTTTTCTAATTTATAAGACTTCTTATAAAGTAAACAAGAAATTAGTAGAAGTACGATTTGCCAAATAAATGCAAATGGCCACTGTAGATATTTTGATATAAGATATGTTTCTACAAAAATGAGAAGATACTTGATTATAGCGTACTTATCTTCTCTATTTGTGATAAATAAGGATTGAAATAATGAATCCATAATATTCCCCTTTCCATAAAATCTATTGATATTATACATTAATTGACTATATAGTTGTCATTTATTATTTAGAATTATGAAATCACTTTATTACATATTGACAATACTAGGAAATAGAGTTTAAACTTTGAGATGAATCTCAATGTGGAGGGGAAACTAAAAATGGAAAAAGTTGCATTTATCATTCCATGCTGGAATGAAAGCTTAACAATTGAAAAAGTAGTAAAAGATTGTAAAAAGGCAATGCCAGAAGCATCTATTTATGTATATGATAATAATTCTACAGATGGTACAGCTGAGATTGCTGAAAAAGCAGGGGCTATTGTGAAACATGAATATCAACAGGGTAAAGGTAATGTTGTAAGAAGAATGTTCAGAGATATTGATGCTGAATGCTATATTATGTTAGATGGAGATGATACTAATCCTCCTGAATTTGCACCTGAAATGGCAGAACTAGTTTTAAATAAAGGTGTGGATATGGTAGTAGGAGATCGTTTATCATCTACTTATTTTGAAGAAAACAAACGTCCATTCCATAACTTTGGAAATACATTAGTAAAAGGATCAATCAATTTATTATTTAAGAGTGATATCAAGGATATCATGACTGGGTATAGAGCTTTCTCTTATAACTTTGTAAAGACGTTCCCAATTTTATCTAAAGGCTTTGAAATTGAGACTGAAATGACAATTCATTCAGTATCACATAATATGCATGTAGCTAACGTTGTAACAGATTACAGAGATAGACCAGATGGTAGTGAATCAAAATTAAATACATATTCAGATGGATTTAGAGTATTAAAAACAATCTTTAGATTGTTTAAGAACTATAGACCATTATTATTCTTTGGTTTATCTTCATTAATCCTATTTATAATTGGATTATGTTTCTTTATTCCTGTATTAGCTAATTTCATGAAGACTGGTTTAGTACCAAAGATTCCTACACTAGTAGTTAGCTGCTTTATCATGTTAACAGCTATTCTTTCTTTATTTACAGGTATTATTCTTGATGTAATTGTTAATAAGGATAAACAAGCATTTGAATTTAGATTACAACAGGCTCATGCCAATAAGGTATTATTGGAGAAGTCTGATGATTAAGCTTATTAAACAATTATTTAGATTTGGTATAGTAGGTGGTACAGCTTTTCTTATTGATTATGCTGTACTATTTGTATGTACTGAATTCTTAGGTATTCATTATTTTATTTCTTCAATTATTTCGTTTTCTGTTTCAACAGTATTTAATTATATCGCAAGTATTTTATGGGTTTTTGATGTAGATCAGTCAAAGAGCCAAAGCAAGAACTTTGTTATTTTTATTGTATTAAGTATTGTTGGATTGGGTATCAATCAGCTGATTATGTGGGTTGGTGTTGAATATTTACATGTCTACTACATGATTGTAAAGATTGGTGCAACTGCTATAGTTATGATCTTTAACTTTGTAACAAGAAAAATGTTTTTGGAATAATTAAATAAATAGAAAAAGGGGCTGACCCGGATAGATAATCTGGATTAGTTTTCAAAAATAAAATGCGCCGGATAATTCCGACGCATTTTTTGATATAATGTAATTATGAAAACTACAACATTATACCAAAAAAATTATAGCGCATTTCAGACCTATGCGCTACTGGATTTTAACATTAATTTTGAGAATGATGTGCCTAGTGACGATATTGCACGTACTGTCATTGAGATTACGGAAAGGATGAACATTGGAAAGTATGTTGATCTCAGCAGTCGCAGATTGCATGGGCATGAT
>NZ_JAGBIX010000061.1:0-35206 GCF_017934775.1 Kandleria sp.
GCGATGGCGCGATGGACACACCCGTACCCATGCCGAACACGGAAGTTAAGCATCGCAGCGGCGACGATAGTCGGAAACGGCAAAAACAGCACGCTGCCAGTCTGTCCGGTCCCCAAGGGGACTCCTTTTTTTTTGCCTTTTCACAGTTAATGTGAATAGAGCATTAATAATCACTGGCTGGCATGAAACTGAGATCAGTAATCACAGCACCTATGAATAAGAAAACGTATTTCACAGTTAATGTGAAAGAACGAATTATATTCACAGCTTATGTGAATGTAAAAATCCTATTCACACAATATGTGAACAGAAAATATAACTCACATATACTGTGAACTATATAACACTAATCACAGTATATGTGCATAAAAAAGAACTCGCGTGCGAGTTCTTTTAATTTAAGCTTTTTCACTATTAATTAATTTCCATACAATAACCGCAAATAATGCGCCAGCTAATGGAGCTAAGATAAATACCCATACCTGACTGATTGCAGCAGTTTTGCCAGTTGCTAGTGAATAAACAACAGCTGGTGATAATGAACGAGCAGGGTTTACGGAAGTACCTGTGAAGAAAATACCAATCATATGTACTGCAGTTAACGCACCACCGATGATAAATCCACCATTTGCGTTATACTCATCTTTTACTGTTGATGCAAGTACGACAAATACAAAAATAAAAGTTAAAACAACTTCTGTGATGATTGCTCCTGATAACGCTAAGTTAAGAGCCGATTCAGCACCATATCCATTTTGTCCCAATCCAATGGATGAAATAGTAACTGAAGGAATATTTTTGATCATCGCAAATAAGACACCTGTTCCTGCAAAAGCACCAATAACCTGTGCTAAGATGTAACAAGGTAAGTCTTTTAATTCCAATCTTCCATCAAAGTACATCGCTAAAGAAACAGCAGGATTCACATGACCGCCTGAGATTCTTCCAATTGTGTAGTATACAACTACAATGGATAATCCAAACGCAAGTGAAATTCCAATAATGCTTGAAAGTCCTCCTTTAGCTCCTCCAAATAGTATCGCAGCACCTGTGCCGATGAATACTAGAAAAAAGGTTCCTAAACATTCTGAAACATACTTATTTAAGTTTTTCATACTTAAACCTCCTTCATTTTGAAATTTTACATTTTGAATCGATTTTTGTCAATGAATCCACAATATGATATACTATTTATATTATGGGGAAAGGAATTTTATTATGAAAAAGTTTAAAGAATTTAGATGTGTTATTGAGATGAGTGTCCTTGTTGGTATATTAGTACTTATTTCTTTTTACCTAGGAGTCAAGGGGTCATACTCACAGATGACAATGGGGTTCATCATTGGAGCTTTAGGAATGTTTGGCATATTCATGAGCTATAATGTTGAATTGAGAGAAGATGAAATCAGTTATTATAAGTGGTTTGGTATTGCCATGTGGACTAAGACAATCTCTTACAATAATATCGCCAAATTCCGTGCTGTAGATAAGCATAAGGTTGAGATTGTATTAAGAGACAAGACACAGAATAATGGAAAGAATATTTATACTTACGTCATGAACAGTGAAGATTTCATGCGTGCTGCAAAAGCTATGCGCGATAAGTATAGAACTGATAAGAAGAAAAACAAAAAACATAGATAATATTTTCAGGATGGGGAAACTCCCCATCCTTTTTCTTCGTTTTGATATAATTTATTCGAGGTGAAATATATGGATATGGCATTATCGCTTGCTTCTCAGATTGGTGCGATGTTTATTATGATTGCAGTAGGATTCATTATGATCAAGAAGGAAATATGTACATTAAAGGACTGTAATCTTTTTTCAATGATCGTACTTTATGTGTGTGGACCTTGTGCTATCATTAAATCTTTTCAGCTTGAGTTGACTCAGGATAAAGTTAATGGCTTTCTATTGGCAGTTGTTGCTTCCATAGGCATACATGTTCTCTATATCGTAATGACAGAGCTTTTAAGTAAAGTATTTCATTTCTGCAATGTAGAAAAAGCATCTTTGATCTATTCTAATGCTGGCAATCTGATTATTCCTCTTGTTACTTTAACTATGAGTGAAAAAATGGTTTTCTATTGTAGTGCTTATATGATGGTACAGATTGCCTTGGTATGGACACATTGTCTTTCACTTATAAAAAATGAAAAGAGTTTTGTTTTTAAGAAGATTATCGGTAATATAAACATTCTCGCTATTATCTTGGGAATGAGTCTATTCTTATTGAATATTAAGCTACCTGTGCCAATAAGTAGTGCCATGTCTAGTATGGGAGCCATGATGGGACCTCTTTCTATGTTTGTAGTAGGAATGTTATTAAGTAAAGTGTCATGGAAAGATGTTTTTGCCAACATCAGAGCATATCTTATTGTTTTAATAAGGCTGATTATTTTACCACTTATGGTTCTTGCACTGTTCTTAGTGTTAAGACTACATACCTTATTGCCACAAGGAAAAGACATCTTAATGATTGTACTATTGGCTGCAGCTGCACCAAGTGCATCCACAGTGACACAGTTCGCACAGCTTTATCATAATAAGCCATTTGAAGCATCTATTATTAATGCGCTCTCTATTCTTTTGTGTATCTTAACCATGCCAACAATCATTCTGATCTATCTTTATTTCGCATAAAAAACCTTTTATTTCTTTTTGCTTTGTGTTATTATGTAAAAAAATCGAGGTGATACTTATGAAATTAGAAAAAATCAATACAAAACTTTATAATGGAAATAAGCATCACCATCATCATGCAATGACATAGGGTTATATCGTTACGATACAGCCCATTTTCGCATACTTGGCTGTATCTAATGATTCAAGAAGCGGGTCATTAGGACCTGCTTTTTTTATAGGAGGAGTTTATGGAAGAATTTAAATACCTTATACCAGAAGAAAGTGGCATTGTCGTTTCGATGGATGTTGAGAAATTAAGAGAAGTCGAAGGCAATTTAAGAGATGTGTTTACTAGACATCAATATAAAGAATTAATCTTGCCAATGTTTGAATATGTAGATCTATTTAAGACTACAAGACACCAGAAAGAAGAAAGTATGTTCCAGTTTATGAATAGAGATGGTAAACGTATTGCATTAAGAGCAGACTTTACTGTTCCTATCGCTAGACTTTATCATAATGAAAATACTGATGAAGTAAGACGTTATTGTTACTTTGGAGAAGTATTTAGAATGCAGGAACGTCATAAGGGAAGAAGTTCTGAACTTTATCAGGCAGGAATTGAATTGATTGGTAAGCCTGGTGAAGAGGGGGATCAGGAATGTCTTTCTTTAATTGAAGAAACTATGGATGTTATTAATATGAAAGATCTTAAGCTTGAATTAGGAAATGCCTCATTCTATTTAAGACTTATGGAACTTGTACAAGATGAAGAACTATCTGAAATTCTTGAGAAGAAAGCTATTTCTGAAATGAAGAGATTTGTAGAAGAAAAGGACTTGGATGAAGATTTAAAAGAAATGTTAATTAATCTTCCTTCTTCTTTTGGTAGTATTGATGACTTAAAAGCATTTAAGGTGAAAGTAAAAGATAAACAGCTGTTAGATGCGATTACTTCATTAGAAGAACTTTATCTTTCATGTGATAAGAAAGAAGATGTGATGTTTGATTTATGTATGGTACCAAATCAGTCGTACTATACTGGTGTAATGATGAAAGTTTATTCAAGATACAGTGAATATCCTATTCTTTCAGGGGGAAGATATGATCGCTTAATGAATAATTTTGATACTTATTCACCAGCGATTGGTTTTTCTTACCATATCAACACATTATTGAATGCTTATGAGAAAGAAGGGGAAACTAATGATTAAGATTGCGATCACTAAGGGACGTATCGAGAAACAGGTTGTTAAGATGTTATCGAAGCAGGGATTCGATATGGATCCTATTATCAATAAAGATAGAGAATTACTTATAGAGACGAAGGATGGCATCCAGATGATATTTGCGAAAGCAAATGATGTCCTTACCTTTCTTGAACATGGCATCGTAGATGTTGGGTTTGTTGGAAAAGATACGTTGATGGAAGCGGACTTTGATGATTATTATGAATTAATGGATTTAGATATCGGGAAGTGCTATTTTGCGGTAGCAGCTTATCCTGAATATAGAACTAAGACTTTCCATAGAAGAAAACGTATTTCTTCTAAGTATACTAAAGTTGCAAAATCTTATTTTGCATCTAAAAAGGAAGATGTAGAAATTATCAAGTTAGAAGGTTCAGTAGAACTTGGACCAGTTGTAGGATTATCTGATGCAATTGTAGATATCGTTGAAACAGGATCTACACTTAAAGCTAATGGTCTAGAAGTTATTGAGAAGATTGCAGATATTTCTACACGTATGATTGTCAACAAGGTTTCTTTGAAATATAAGAAAGAAGAGATTTTTAAGTTGATGGAAGCATTAAAGAAGGGGGCTTAAGAGGTATGCTGAAGATTGTGAAATATAATGGAGAATACAAGGAATTAGAAGAAAAGCTCCATACCCGTAAAGAAGATATCTCACAGGAAGTTGAGCAGGCCGTTGCAAAGATTGTAAAGGATGTTAAAGGAAACGGTGATCAGGCTATTACAAAGTACTGTGCTCAATTTGATGGTTATCATATTCAAAGCAGAAATGATCTTATCGTAACAGAAAAAGAAAAAGAAGAAGCACTTGAAAGAGTGGGAGAAGATTTTGTTCGTATTTTAGAGCGTACAAAAGAACAGCTTACTGAATATCATAAGCATCAGGTAGAAAACTCTTGGAGTCTTTATAAGAAAGATGGCGTTATTATGGGATCCATCGTGAGAGGGATTGAAACAGTTGCATTATATGTTCCAGGAGGAACTGCAGCCTATCCTTCAACAGTTATGATGAATGCTATTCCAGCACAGTTGGCAGGAGTAGAGAATATGTATATTATCACACCAGTAAAAGGTGATGGTAAGGTTGCTGATGTAATCTTAGCAGCAGCTCATGTAGCTGGAATCAAGACAATCTATAAGGTCGGAGGCGCACAAGGGGTTGCTGGGGCAGCTTATGGAACAGCTTCTATCCCTAAGGCAGATAAGATTGTCGGCCCTGGAAATATTTTTGTAGCTACAGCTAAGAAACAGTGCTATGGCGTTGTGGATATTGATATGGTTGCTGGTCCTTCAGAAATCTTGATCATCGCAGATGAAAAAGCAAATCCACGCTATATTGCCGCAGACTTAATGAGTCAGGCTGAACATGATAAATTAGCAAGTGCCACTTTAATTACGACTTCAGAAGCTTTAGCAAAAGAAGTGGACGTAGAATTAAAGAAACAGATTGTCACTTTACCTAGACGAGAAATTATTGAAGAATCACTTACAAATTATGGTGGAGCAGTAATCGTAGATGATATCAAAACAGCCTTTGATGTATCTAATGCATTAGCTCCTGAACATCTTGAAGTTCTTGTAGACCATCCAGTAGACATGTTGCCATATATCAAGAATGCAGGATCAATTTTCTTAGGAGAATATACTCCAGAACCATTAGGTGATTATATGTCAGGTACAAACCATGTCTTGCCTACAGGAGGAACTGCTAAGTTCTATTCTGCTTTAGGTGTATATGATTTTGTTAAACATTCTGCATTCTCTTATTATCCAAAACAGGTTTTGGAAACATTTAAGGATGACGTACAGAAATTTGCACATCTTGAAGGATTGGATGCTCATGCTAATAGCGTGAGAGTAAGATTCGAGGAGGATTTATGAGAGAGTATAGTATCAATAGAGAAACAAAAGAAACTAAGATTCAATTAAGTTTGAATCTTGATGGGAAAGGTGATGCCAATATTGATACCGGTGTAGGATTTTTAGATCACATGCTGACATTATTGGCATTCCATGCACGAATGGATCTTTCTCTTAAATGTGAAGGTGATCTTCAGGTAGATTCACATCATACTGTTGAAGATATTGGCATTGCCTTAGGAATAGCACTTAAGAATGCTTTAGGTGAAAAAAGAGGAATCGTACGCTATGGCAGCTTTACGATTCCGATGGATGAAGCACTTGTTACTGTAGATCTTGATTTAAGTGGAAGAAGCTATCTTGTCTATAATGCTGAATTGCCAACAGCAGTGCTTGGCAATTATGAAACAGAAATGACAGAAGAGTTCTTTAGAGCCTTTGCTTATAATTCATTGATGACTTTACATATCAATGAACATTATGGACGTAATACACACCATATTATTGAAGCGATGTTCAAGGCAACAGGAAGAGCATTAAGAAAAGCTGTTTCTATTGATGAAGAGTTTAAAGATGAAGTCTCTTCTAGCAAGGGGGTTCTTTAATGATTGCAGTTATTGATTATAATGTAGGGAACCTTGCTTCAGTCTCTAATGCTTTTAAAAGACAAGGAATGGAGACAGTTGTAACAAGGGATCCTGAATTGATATTGAAAGCCCAGGGAATTGTTCTTCCTGGTGTAGGTACTTTTCCAGTAGCGATGAGTCATTTAGAAGAATATGGCCTCATTGATGTTCTTTCACAGGCGAAAGAGAAGAATATTCCCATTATGGGAATATGTCTTGGCATGCAGGTTCTTTTCAAGAAGGGCTATGAAGTTGAAGAATGCAATGGATTAGGTTTTCTAGAAGGATCGGTACAGAAATTACAGGTTAATGCCAAGATTCCTCATATGGGATGGAATGAGCTGATTTTTAATCAGAACCATCCGCTTCTTTCACATATTAAAGAGAAAGATTACGTTTATTTTGTACATTCATTTGGGGCTGTTTGCCCAGATGAAGAACTGATCTGTTATGTAGAATACGGCGGATCAAAAATTCCTGCTCTTGTAGGTAAAGGAAATGTATGGGGATGTCAATTCCATCCAGAAAAGAGTGGAGAAGTTGGGAAGAAGATATTAAAAGCATTTAAGGAGCTGATAGAAGATGTTAGTGATACCAGCAATTGATTTAAAAGATGGAGAAGCCGTTCGTCTTTATAAAGGTGATTATGAACAAAAGACAGTATATTCATATCATCCACATAAATTAGCAAAAGAATTTGAGAAGATGGGGGCTAAATATCTTCATCTTGTAGACTTAGATGGTGCAAAAGATGCTGCTGCAAAGAATCAGGAAGTTATCAAGAAGATTCGTGAAACTGTTTCTATGCCTATCGAATTAGGAGGAGGAATCCGTAATATTGAAACAGTGGATTACTATTTAAGTGAAGTAGGTATTGATCGTGTCATTCTTGGTACCGCCGCATTAAAAGATCCTCAGTTTGTAAAAGAGTGTCTTAAAAAATATGATGCCAGTCGTATTGTCGTAGGAGTGGATGTCAAGGATGGCTATGTTTCTACTTCAGGATGGCTAGAAACATCTGATATCTATTATCTTGATTTTATTCATCAGCTAGAAGAAATCGGTGTGAAAACGATTGTCTGTACAGATATTTCTAAGGATGGTACTTTAAAAGGTCCTTCATTTGATTTATATGAAACAATCAAGAATAATTCTAATATGGATTTTGTTGTATCAGGTGGGGTTAAGGATAATGAAGATATCCTTGAAGCTTCTAGAAGAGGATATTATGCCTGCATTGTCGGAAAAGCATTCTATGAAGGCACTGTTAATCTCGGTGAGGTGATTGCACATGTTGGCTAAACGTATTATTCCTTGTCTTGATATTAAAGATGGAAAAGTAGTAAAAGGTGTCAACTTTGTTGGTCTAAAGGATGTAGGAGACCCTGTTGAATTAGCTAAAGAATACGATCGTCAGTCGGCTGACGAAGTCGTATTCTTGGATATCACTGCAACATATGAAGATCGAGGCATTATCAGAGACTTGATTGAACGAGCAGCTTCTGAGCTGTCTATTCCTTTATGTGTAGGTGGAGGTATTCGTACAATCGAAGATTTCCGTATGATTTTATCGAGTGGAGCAGATAAGGTCTCTGTCAACTCTGCAGCTATTAAGAATCCACAGCTTATAAAAGAAGCTGCTGATGAATTTGGCGTGCAGTGTGTTGTCGTTGCGATCGATGCAAAAAAACGTGAAGATGACACAGGATATGATGTCTATGTGGCTGGGGGAAGAGTCAATACCGGTGTAGATTTAATTGAATGGGTCAAGAAATGTGAAGAACTCGGTGCGGGAGAAATTCTGCTTACAAGCATGGATGCAGATGGTACAAGAGATGGCTTTGATATTGATATGTTAAAAGCTGTTATGAATGTTGTCAGCATTCCTGTCATTGCCAGCGGGGGATGCGGCGGTAAGGAAGATATGGCAAAAGTCTTTAAAGAAACAAACTGTGATGCAGCACTAGCTGCAAGCTTGTTCCATTATAAAGAAGCAACAATTGATGAAGTAAAAGATGAATGCGAAAAGTATAGCATTCCAGTAAGGAGAAATCATGAAACCGGACTTTAATAAGATGAATGGATTGATTCCTGCTATCGTGCAGGATGTTAAGACTAAGCAGGTATTGATGCTTGCTTATGTAAATGAAGAAGCATATGACATGATGTTAAAAACACATGAAACATACTTCTATTCAAGAAGCAGACAGGAATTGTGGCATAAAGGAGAAACATCAGGACATTTCCAGCATATTGAAGGAATGTCTCTTGACTGTGATCAGGATACATTGTTAATTTATGTAACACAGACAGGTGCTGCATGTCATACAGGACATTATTCATGTTTCTTTGATGACATTATTCCATATGATAACAGTTCTCTTGCAGATGCCCTTTATGGGACAATCATGGATCGTATTGAACATCCTGTAGAGAAGTCTTATACAAATTATCTTCTAAATGAAGGTGTAGATAAAATCTGCAAGAAGGTTGGAGAAGAAGCTACTGAAACAGTTATTGCTGCTAAAAACGACAGCAAAGAAGATTTAATTGGTGAAATTGGAGACTTATATTATCATGTGATGGTACTTATGGCTAATCGTGGTGTTAAAGTCGAAGATGTTGAAAAACTATTGAAAGAAAGACATAAAATTTCTGGCAATAAGAAAGTTTTCCATACTAGAGGAGAATACTAAAGGATCTGATGCAATGCATCAGATTTTTTATGCCATATGGTAGCAAGGGATGTTTGGTGATAGATTTATATCATTTTATATAGTAAAATGATAAAGTATTATGTAGTAAGGGGGAAAACATATGAATAAAAATAGAGTGATGATCTGTGATGATGATCCAGTTATTCATAGTACAATCAAAGAGATGTTAAGCGAGTATGATGATGTCTTTGAATTTGTATCTGTTTATGATGGAGAATCACTTCTCCAATATAAAGAAATGTTCTCCATCTTACTTTTAGATATAGATATGGGTGTTCTTGATGGAATAGAAACAGCCAAGAGACTAAAAAACAATGGCATTGAACCATTGATCATAATGATTTCAAGTAAACGTGAACGATTCAAGGAAGCCTTTATGATAGGGGCTAGCCGTTTTGTCACTAAACCTATTGATAAAGATGAACTTGTAGAAGCTATTCAGTATGCCAAGAGTCAGATTATTGGCTATACAACACATGTGGTTTCTAAGAAGGGAAGAAAATATAAGATCTTTGAGAAAGATATCGAGTATATAAAAGCTGTAAAGGACTATGTAGAAATTGTCTGTAAACAAGAGACTTACGATTGTAACTGTCCTCTTAAAAAGATGGAAGAAACTCTGGATAAAGAACTATTTATGAGCTGTCATCGTAGTTATGTGGTAAACATCAGCAAAATAAGAGATCTACAGGATGATTGTATCATCACGATATCAGGAAAAGAGATTCCTATTTCTAGAAGAAAGAAGAAGGGAATGATGAAGGCTATCATGAACTTTGAGTTAAGAGGAAAAATATAACTATGAAAATCGCATTAAAATTCCTGCTTACATTATTAGAATATTTTGTATTGTTTAGGATGATCTATAAGAAGGAATATCGTCAGATTAAGTGGTCAAAGATCATTGAAGTGATTGTAATATTGGTTATCGTGATCGCATTATTCTATGATCCTTATTATTCTTCAATATCTGCAACGCTCGTAGCTCTTATTTTTATGCGGCTGATATTCGATATGGAAAGAAGAGAAACTATTGTTTCTTTAATTTATTCTGTACTCATTGTCTCATTGCTTGAAAATACAGTCATATTTGGAGTGGATTATATCATCGGAGCAACATTTATTAATAATGATTTAATTACCTTATGTGTCATTATTTTTGCGGAAATGCTTTTAGGACTCTCCGGTGTACGTATTCCTCAGGATTTCCATGAAATGCCAACAAAAGTACTGGTTCTTACAACCATTGTCTCAGTAGGATTAATTGTAGCCTATAGCTACTATACATTCTTGCTTTCTGATTTATTGAATCATGAAGATTTCATCAGAGGATTTGTAGTGACTACTGCCGCTGGTGTGACCATCATGATGTGTCTGGCAATACTGTTAGCAACTTTTAGAGAAATTGAAAGTGAGAAGTTTAAGAACAGTTTGTTAGATACTTATAATCATCAACAAAAAGATTATTTTGATCAGCTTTTATTAAAAGAGCAGGATACCCGTCAGTTTAGACATGATCTTATCTCTGAACTTTTGGTTATGAAGAATTATCTTAATAATCATGAATATGATCAATTACGTGTATTCATTGATCAGATGACATCAGAAATAAACGCTATTTCTACACGTAATTATGATGTAGGAAATGATATTGTTAACACGATATTAAACTACTACTTCTTACCGTTAACAGATAATCATCAAATAAAGATTAAAGGGTTCTTATCCGATGATCTATCCATTGAAGAACTAGATCTTACAGTTCTAGTCTCCAATATGATCAAGAATGCAGCTGAATCATTAAAGAAGCAGGAACATGGCCATGTGGAAGTTAACTTCATTGAAGAAAATCTGTTTATTTATATTGTCATGAAGAACAGCTGTGTTGAAGATGATTGTCATATGACTACCAGCAAGAATAAAAGACATCATGGATTTGGTTTAAAGAACATTGAGAAGATTGTAAAAAAATATGATGGTGTCTATAGTTTTGATGTAAAAGAAGGGGAATTTATCACCGATGTACGCTTAAGAAACCGTTCGTCTATAAAATAGACCGTTCGTCGACTTTTAATACGACTTTTTTATCCCTGATGCTACAATGAAATAGGATAAAGGAGGACGTATTTATGGTTTATACTTTGCTTAGAGAAATTTGGCGTTTAATCTATGGTAAAAGATAATCTATAATTAAATTCTTTTTTATATTTTTATTTGTTACCCTTGCCTGATTAGAAATAATCAGGCCCCTTTTTTTGTCAGCTGATGACCACTAAGAGAAAAAAAAGACCACTCATCTAATAATCATAGAGAAATCTTTCACTTGCAATTATAGTGTAATTAGCAAAGTAGGAAGGGGAATGTGTGGAATGAATATACTTATAATAAAAGGGAGTCCAAGAAAAAATGGCATGGACGATTATTTTCTTGGTCAGGTAACAGAGTATTTAAAAGATAAAGATTGTACTGTAGATATATTTGATCAGTCCCACGCACAAATATCACGCTATGATGCGGATATGGATGCCTGTGAAAAAGGCCCTTCTCTTTTTGAACAGAAACTGATGAAGGCCGACGGCATCATTCTGCTTTGCCCTGTTTATTTAAAACAAATGCCAGGAGCACTTAAAATAGAATTTGATAATGTATCATATAGAATGCATGAATTTCCATTGATCAGAAAGAAAGTCATTATTTTCAATTATGCTTCCACTCATGGTGCTAAGGAGCTTTCAGAATACTTCTGTGAACTCTTTAAATCATTTGGAGCAGAAGTTATTGGCAGTCATGAGCATTATACAATGAGCAGTGATATTGATTATGATCTAGATTGTCTATTCTCACAGATTGATACAATGATGAAAAGGATTGAGGATAATGTATGTACATTTACAATCAGACAAGAAAAACTTTTTACATATGTAAAAAGATTGGTTTTAACTGAAATGAAACATAATGTAATAACAAATAAGCAAGAACGCTGGAAAGAGTTTTTGCCTTATGACTCTTTGGCTCAATATATTAAAGAACATGACTTGAAATAATGTCTGGGGGGATAAATAATGATCTTAATATTGATTTTAGTAGCAATTCTCTTTGGATGTATTATTGAAGGAGAAATCAAAAGGAATAAATAGTGTAATTGACGAAAGAAAATGCATCTTTGTGCTATAATGAAATCGGTGATGATTATGGATATATACATCGATTTCAGATTTATAGAAAACAAGGATGCATTTTTTGATACTATCAATGACCTATTGGTATGTGATGTTAATGATCTAGAAGCCTTCTACCATTTACTTCTTCATGTCAAAAATATGAATATTATCTTTCTATATTCTTCTAATATGATCTTTGATGATATGTTCATTAAGCGAATAAAAAAAGCAGATCGTAAAAATAAGAAATTACGTATCATCATTGAAGAGACAGAGAGATGTTATTAGGAGATTAAGATGAGACATATAGATTATCATATGCATACTGCATTTTCTGGAGACAGCGAAGCGTCTCCACGTGAACATATTAAAATGGCTATCAAGAAAGGATTGGATGAAATCTGTTTTACAGATCATCGTGATTTTGATTATCCTATTGATACCTTTGAACTAGATACAGATGCTTACTTTAAAGAATTATCAAAGTTAAAAGAAGAATACCAGTCACAAATTACAGTTAAGATTGGTGTAGAGATTGGTCTTGATTGTGATCATTATGATGAAATCAATGATTTTATTAAGAGTTCACCTTATGATTTTGTTATTGGATCCATTCATGTCATTAGACATACTGAATTCTATTATGGAGATTTCTTTAAGAATAAAAGCAAAGAAGAAGCCCATCGTGAGTTTTTTGAAGAGACTTTAAGATGTGTTAAGACATTTGATTGCTTTGATGTCTTAGGACACCTTGATTATATTGAAAGATACGGTCCATATGAAGATCGTTCTATTGATTATGATCAATACACAGATACTATTGATGAAATATTAAAGACACTTATTAAAAAAGGTAAAGGTATTGAAGTCAATACAAGTGGATATAAATTAAGAAAGACATGTGGTTTCCCTAGCTTTGATATTATTAAAAGATATAAGGAGTTAGGAGGAGAAATCATTACTGTTGGAACAGATGCACATACAAGTGAACGTGTTGGAGAACATGTGGATGATGTAATCAGACATTATGAAGAACTTGGTTTTCAAGATGTAACGACGTTTACAAAAAGAGTGAAAGATTAACGCTTAGATGCTATAATATTCATTAGAAAGGAATTGATACAATGGAATTATTTGATAAAGAAAGTCTATACGAAATCAAAAAGGCTACAACGACACAATATTATGTACCTGCTGAACTCTTTGATGGAATGCAGTATAAACTTGTAAGACTCGAAGTAAAGTGGGCTTATGTCGCTTGTCTAAATGTCATGATTAAACATGCACAGTATGACAAAAAGAATCTTGCCTTTATTAAAGATGATTCACCAGCAATAGTAGAAAGCTTGAAAGTTCTTGCCAACAAGGCCGTAGATCGTGAAAAGATTGCCGGCTATCTTAGCGAAATGGAAGATGAAAAGCTTATTGTTAGAGATGGAAAGAATATTTATTTAAGAAAAATTGTCAGCATTTTTTAGTACACGCACTCGTGTACTTTTTTTAAAGGGGGGATAAAAATGTTTACATTATTATCAAGAATATTTATAAAAGAAGATCAATTATCAATGGTAGAAATAAGAGAAAAGTACGGAGTACTTTGTTCTGTTCTTTCTATCATAGCCAATTTTATTTGTGTCGCTTTTAAATTAGTTTTTGGTACATTTGTGCATTCATCAGCTATCATTGCGGATGGATATAACAACTTGTCCGATGCGGCATCGAATATTGCCTCATTGACTGGTTTTAAGTTATCCGGAAAAAAACCAGATGCCCATCATCCATACGGACATGGTCGTTATGAATATCTGACGGGACTATTTATTTCTGCATTGATTATTTATGTAGGTGCAACTTGTCTTATCGAATCTTCATTGAAAATTATCAATCCAGTTAAATTAAACTTCTCCATTCCCGCATTGATTGCCTTATGCGTATCCATCATGATTAAACTTTGGATGTATACTTTTAATACAAAAGCAGGACATATCATCTCTTCAGAGACACTTTTAGCTACAGGAAGAGACAGTCTTAATGATGTTATCACTACATTTGGTTCAATGGTCGCATTGGTAGGCTCATGTTTTACCACATTTCCATTAGATGGTCTTATCGGTGTCCTACTTTCATTGTTTGTCATGAAATCAGGTTGGGATATCCTTCGTGATATGATCGATAACTTATTAGGAAAAGTACCAGATAAAGAAGAAATCAAGGCTATCACTAAAACATTGATGAATTATGATGGCATCTATGGTGTACATGATATGATGATCCACGACTATGGACCAGGACGTCGTTATCTTATTGTACATCTAGAAATAGATAGTGAATCAGACATGCTAGAAGCACATGACCTTATTGACAGTATTGAAAAAGATATATCTGAAAAATTCCAGATATTTACCACAATTCATATGGACCCTATTCAGCTTCATGATCCTCTTACCAATAGATTAAAAGATCAAGTAGAACAGATCATCGCCAAAATCGATGAACGCTACTCAATTCACGACTTCAGAATCGTGAAAGGAACACATACAAAATTGATATTTGATGTTCTCTTGCCAGACCATAATGGCAGTGAAAAAGAGATTGATAAGAAAATAAAGACGGAAATCAGTCATATTGATGATGCTTATGAATGTGTTATCGCTTATGATTACGCTTACTATTAAAATCAAAACGATATTGTATTGTTTAAAAAAATAGAGCATGTTAAGATGATTAAGTTGAAAATAAAGGAGGTGTATACATGTCCAATTTAACTTTGAAGGATATTGAAGAATTACTTCGTAAAGGTAATAAAGAACAAATAGAAGAAGCGATTGATAGTATACACCCGGCCGATATTCTTGAAATTATTCATGATCATCCTGATCATGCGGATCTGATCTTATCGAAGCTTCCTAATGATATGATTGCGGATATCATCGAAGAAGAGGATGATGAAGATGATCAGTATACTTTACTTACATCATTATTAAAAGATAGACAAAGAGAAATCCTCGATGAGATGAGTGATGATGAACTTGCGGATATCGTAGGTGAATTAGACGAAGAAGAAAAGTCACAGGTTTTATCCAACCTTGATCATGACGATAAACAGACCATTGAAAACCTTCTGACATATGATCCAGAAACTGCCGGTGGTCTGATGACTACTGATTACATCAGTATTCGTGCTAAAAATACTGTTCTAGATACTTTGAATTATCTTCATTCAGCCTCATTGGAAGATCTTCCTAAGTATTACTTATATGTCGTAGACAAAGATGGAATTCTAAAGGGCGTTGTCTCATTAAGAGATATTGTAGAATCATCTTTTGATACACCAATTCTAGATATTACCAATGAAAATGTGAAAACAATCAATTATCTAGAAGATCAGGAAGATGTTGCTAAAACATTCATGAAGTATAGCTTCATCATGATGCCTGTTGTAGATGATGAAAACAGAATGCTTGGTATCATTGAAATCGATGATATCATGGACGTTATTGAAGATGAAACAACCGAAGATATCAACTTGATGGCAGGTATGTCAGGTGAAGAACGTGTAGATTCAACTTTAATTGAATCCTATATTTCACGTGTACCTTGGCTTATTGTCAATCTTGCGACTGCGGTTATGGCAGCAGCGGTTGTCGATAAATTCTCAGGAACAATCGCGAAAGTTGTTTCTCTTGCATCCATCATGTCCATCGTAACAGGAATGGGAGGCAATGCGGGAACACAGTCATTGACTATTCTTGTTCGTGGTCTTTCTTTAGGAGAAATTGATAGAGATAATGCTTTAAAGATCTTCTTTAAGGAAGTCGGTGTGGGACTCCTTACAGGAATTACCATTGGTATATTTGTCGGACTTGGCTCATGGTGGTTTGCTCATAACCCATGGTTCGGTCTTGTGGCAGCGTTAGCGATGGTTTTGAATATGGTAGCAGCCAACATTGCTGGTTACCTTGTTCCAGTGGTATTAAGAAAGTGTCATATTGACCCAGCATTAGCATCTGGTGTTTTTGTAACAACTGTAACAGACTGCCTAGGGTTCTTATTCTTCCTTGGGCTAGCGACATTATTCTTGCCATTATTGGTACAATAAAAAGGAACACAGCGGTGTTCCTTTTATAGTTTTCTGCTAAGCATATCCGGATTGGATGCATAGATCAAAGCCGTTTCTTTAGTAATCAATTGACGCTTGTATAGTGCCAAGAGACTTTGATCCATTGAAATCATCTCAGAGTCTGGACTCGATGAGATGATACCATCAATCTGATGAATCTTATTGTCACGAATCATATTGCGAATCGCTGTATTGATTTTCATGACTTCAAATACAGGCACAAGACGATTGTCAGTTGTTGGAATCAGCTGCTGAGAAATAACTGTTTCCAAGGTCAGTGACAGCTGCAGAGCAATCTGTCGCTGCTGGTTGGCAGGAAAGACATCAATGATACGATCAATTGTTTTTGCGGCACCGATGGTGTGCAATGTGGAGATAACCGTATGGCCGGTCTCCGCGGCCATGAGGGCCGTCTTGATTGTTTCATAATCACGCATTTCCCCAAGTAATATAACATCAGGCGCTTGTCTTAAAGCGGCACGGAGTGCATTTATATACGATGCGCTATCGATTGTGATTTCACGCTGTGACACAATCGATTTTTTATGTGAATGAAGATGTTCAATCGGATCTTCCAAGGTAATGATGTGCTTTGCATAATTGTTGTTGATGGCATCAATCATACAAGCCTGTGTCGTAGATTTACCGCTGCCATGGATCCTCTTTGTCGGTATGTGCTCACACGAAATCTTGAAACATCAGGGACAGAGAATGAAAAATCATCATCACCCATATCATGATATTTCTTTTTATCACGGTGAGACATCTCGAAGATCGTATTGATTAGTCTTTCTGTATCATCAGGCATCAGTTTCTGATCATTTAGTGGAATCAGCTCGTTATACACTTTAAATGTAATAGGCTGCCCGGCAATGAAGAAGATATCAGATGCATCCTTTGCTTTGGCATATTTTAAAATTTCAATTAAATCCATTAGTTCTGCTCACCCCAAATTTCAATTGTACCTGATTCACTGCCGTCATCATCGTCATCAGAATGTGTTTTCATCTTACCTGCATTATCAGGAGTATTAGTAGAAACAATAGCCCACTTTGTGATCTTATAGAATTTATTGCCAGGATATAAGGCTTCCAGTTTAACAGAAATCTTTAAGTCACGATATGAATCCGTAAAAGAAATGGTATGGTCGTTAATTTCATAGTCTCCCTTTAAAGAGGAAAGCTTTTTAAAATAGTCCTTTTTAGAAGAAGTGCTCTTATAGAAACTATAAAGCTGATCATCAATTTCTTTTAGACGATCTTGTACATTATTAGTCAATGTGTAGTAGTAGCTACGATGAGTAACTGAAAGTTCAGTTGCTTTTTTAGTATTGACAGCACTGACTGCTGACAATAGTGAGAAGGTACTTATACATAATATGATGAATATAATCAGAAAGAAGCTAATCCCGACATTCATTGTATATTTTTTCATGAGCGATTCACCACCCTCTGATTATAGGCTCTTACTTTAAGACTTAGAATGCTGTCACCATCATGAATAAATTCAATTCTTAGCATATTGTCTGAAAAAGTAAGATGGGCAACAAAGACCGCATTATCGCTATTGGTTAAAATCCAGTTGTTATCAAAGTAAATATTCTTATCTTTATCATAAGGATAATGATCAGTAAGTGTGTGGGCACGATATGTTTCCGCTATATTATTAGCCATCATATTAGCATTAGAAAGATATTTTGTTTCTTGGCTGATAATATGACTTTTAATAAATAGCTGTACACAGATACTTCCGGCAACAGAGAAGAATAAGAGTGAAAAGATGATTTCCATGAGGAAAAGACTGCTTTTATTATGTATTCTCATTCTAAATCACTCCTTACAAGATTAATGAAGGATTCACGACTATGGTCTTTGATGATCATGGTGATTTTAAGCTGATAGCGATGCATAGATAAACTCATTCTATCCATCTCAATCACATGCTTTCCTTTTTGAGGATCAAATGCTTCATTGGGATCTGCGCTATATTCACAAAGAAAACCCTGATAACAGAACATATAATGGTCTTTCTTGTTGTTAAGCTGGTATTTTAAGATATCATTATCATTATTCTTGATGATATTAATTGATCCATTGTTATGAATCTTTACCTTCTCTACAACATAGTTCATGCTCAAATCAAAGTTTCTGATATTATCAGTTGTCTTAGTTGAAGAGCCATAGACATTAGCACCAATATAGACAATAGAAAGGGCGCTTAGTGAGAATACGCTGAATAGTATAAGTACGAAGACAATATCGATAGAGTGCGATTTTCTTTGCATGCTAAGCCCTCCTTTCTAGAGTATTGTGATATGTACATCAGGATAGTCATCTTCATTGATGAACTTGTAGGTTACCTTAAAGAGTGAATGATCATAAGTTAAATGATATTCATTTTCAATTTCCTTTAAGTTTTCTGGATAGTGACCTTCCTGTATATAGCATTCAAGAATGGTAGTATTGATAGCCTTTTCTAGGCTATTATATTGATCTTTTCTTGTCGATACGTTCATCGTCCGTATACCTGCTAACATAAGGAGAAGAGCAGTAAGAAAGATCAATATGGAAATAAGATGTCTTTTTAAGAGTTTCATTAAAGGCTACTCATAATTCCGATAAGTGGCAACATGACACTTAAAAGAATGATTCCTGTAATAATGGATAAAATGGCAACCAATGAAGGTTCGATGATACCAATCAAGCGACTGATACGATCGTTTGTTTCATTCTCATATCTTGTTGCAATGTTATCAAAGATCGTTTCCATTCCGCCTGTTCTATAGCCAATCTTAATAAAACGAGCATACATACCAGAAAGAATGCGTGTTTCAGTTAACGCTGAGACAATATCTTTTTCTTTCATGATATCCTGTGCTTTATTAATACGTAAACTTAATAGTTCATGATTTTTAACAAGTTCTTTTGAAAGATCAATAGATTCTTCAATTGTCATACCGCTACTTAAGGCAATTGCTAGACCACTTGTAAAGTGAGAAAGAGCCATCTTCATAAGAAGATCTCTTGTCGGTGGGAAATGAGTCAAGAAGCGATAGAGTTTTAATTTCCCTTTTTCTGAGTTCTTCACATAGACTACGTATCCTACAAGAAGGAACAGCAATACGATGAAGACCCAAGAATAGCGAGCTAACGTTTTTCCTAATGTCAGTACAAATAATGAGAAAGCGTTGATAGAGGTTCCTAGACTTTGGAAAACATGATTGAAAATAGGAAGAACCTGAGTAATAAGGACAATGACAACAACGGCCATCATGGCAATCATGATCATTGGATAAGACAATGCCGCATTAATGTTTTCATTATTTTCATGTAGTCTTTGATAATGTTTTGATAGACGAGCAAGAATTTCTTCTAGTCGACCCGTCTCTTCACCAATATTAATCATGCTGATGGTATAATCAGGAAACATTTCCGTATTCTGTAATGCTTCACTAAAAGATTTCCCAATTATCCATATCTTTATAGATAGAATGAATAAAGTGATTGGTTCCATTGATGTCATCACGCATGATGGAGATTCCTTCAAAGATAGAAATACCCGCATGCAATGTAAGTGATAACTGGTTTGTAAACTCGGCAATCTCGATATTGCTGAGCTTATTCTTTTTCATAATAAACACATCCTTTCCATAAACTCTTATGTTTTCTATATTATACTATATTTTGACATTCTATAACACAATCTTGTGACTTCTTTGATTTTATATTGAAGAAAAAAAACAAAGATAATAATTGCTTGCATTTTTTTAAAAACTTCAGTAGTATATTAGTAGTTATACGACTGACGGAAGTGGAATAGACCACATGAAGTATAATTTTAAAGAGCCGACCGTCTGGGCAAAAGATGCCTGGATGAGTGGGCTCTTTTTGATTAATGTGGAGGAAAAAAGATGAAAGAATTAGAACTAAAGTATGGCTGCAATCCTAATCAGAAACCTGCAAAGGTTTATTGTGAAGCAGGGGAACTTCCAATTGAAGTTGTAAATGGAAAACCTGGTTATATTAATTTATTGGATGCCTTAAACAGCTGGCAGCTTGTTAAGGAATTAAAAGAAGCAATCAATATTCCATGTGCTGCAAGCTTTAAGCATGTATCACCAGCTGGTGTAGCACTAGGTACACCTTTGACTGAAGTTGAAAGAAAAATGTACTTTGTTAAAAAATCACCTGAAGAATTAACACCATTAGCTAATGCTTACATTAAAGCAAGAGGAAGCGATCGTATGAGCTCATACGGTGATTTCTGTGCAATGAGTGATGTTGTGGATGCAGTAACTGCAGATCTTATTCGTATTGAAGTCAGTGATGGTATCATTGCACCAGGCTATACAGAAGAAGCCTTAGAAATTCTTAAGAAGAAAAAACGTGGTAACTATTGCGTATTAAAAATTGATCCAGATTATAAACCTGAACCAATTGAAAGAAAACAGGTATTCGGTATTACTTTTGAACAGGGTAGAAATGATGCTAAGATCACACCTGCATTATTTAATGAAATCGTCAGCAAGAATAAAGAAATTCCAGATCATATCATGAATGATTTGATCTTATCAATGATTACATTAAAGTATACTCAGTCAAACTCAGTATGTTATGTAAAGAACGGTCAGGCTATCGGTATCGGTGCTGGACAGCAGTCTAGAATTCACTGTACAAGATTAGCAGGAGATAAAGCTGATAAGTGGTATTTACGTCAGCATCCAAGAGTTCTTGATTTACAGTTTGTTGATGGTATTAGACGTGCTGATCGTGATAATGCAATTGATATCTATTTATCAGATGATTATGAAGATGTATTAGGTGATGATGTATGGCAGAATACATTCAAAGTTAGACCTGAACCATTAACAAGAGAAGAAAAGAAAGAATGGTTAGCTGGCAACACTGATGTTGTACTTGGCTCAGACGCATTCTTCCCATTCGGTGACAATATTGAAAGAGCACATAAGAGTGGCGTTAAGTATGTAGGTGAAGCAGGAGGATCAATCAGAGATGATCATGTTATCGAAACTGCTGATCGCTATGATATGGTTCTTGCCTTTACTCATTTAAGATTATTCCATCATTAATAAAAAAGGCTGCTTCGGTAGTCTTTTATTTACTTTTTGCAATTTGTATGTTAGTATTCCATAGATAACAAATTTATAGGCAAAATGAATGAAAATTCATGACGCAAAGCTATAGGGCCTTTAAACTGGTTGCCAGCTGCAAAAATACTTTCAGTAGCATTGTGTCCGCACAATGCTTTTTTTTAGGAGTTATTATGTTAAATTTTTTACGTACGGCCATTAAAGGCCGATATACATTTATGAAAGATAGAAAAATATATAATCGTTTAGCAAAAAAGAATATGTTGACAATGATTCCTGTATTGTCAATTGATCTATGTTTTATTATTTATCATCTTTTTACTTTTCTTGTATTCAAGAATCGTTTATATCATCTATGGGAAGCACGTATATTAGATGCTGCAGTGCTTTTATTTATAATTATTTATGTACTTTTCTTTTTATTGAGTGATAAGGAAACAAGATACACAACGATTGTTTCACGTATTTTGATTACAGGATTTATATGTATGCAGCTTTTCTATGGGGTATTTTATACGTTTTTATTATTCCCAATGGGTGATTATTTTTCATCATTTTATTCTTCATTGGTGTGGACACTCCTTGTGTTTACTATTTCACCAGTTTTTTCTGGTACTTTATCAATAATGTCGTTTTTCTGGATATCTCATTTTATAGACCAGTATTTTCTTCATTATAGTAAAGTCTCTTTAGCAATATTTTTAGTAACGGTTTGGATTGTCTCTTCAATTCATTTTTATTTTATGTACTTCTACATTAAAAAAGATTTTGATTCACAAAAACAAAAAGAAATGCTTTCAAGAATTTCTAGAACGGATGCGTTAACGAACCTTCAAAATAGATATGCCTTGAAACTTGATATGAATGGCTATATTGGAAAAGAAATAACTGTGATCATCGGTGATATTGATAATTTCAAAGTTTACAATGATACCTACGGTCATGATATTGGTGACCTTGTAGTAAAGGAATATGGACGTATATTAGTAGGTATTTTTGGTGAAGAGAGATGCTATCGTTTTGGTGGTGATGAGCTGCTTATTGTCACTGAACAAAGTGAAGAGGAGATTACTGCGAGTAAAGAACATTATTTTAAATGTGTAAAGCAGTTTAGAGTTCCCGGTGTTGATGATATACCAACCGGCAGTCTTGGAGCAGTAAGAGGGATTGTATCTTCTGAAGATGATTTTAGAGCTATGTTAAAGCAGGCGGATATGAATCTTTATCATGTCAAGAATACTAATAAAGGAAGTTATTTTGCTTCATATTATAATGTTGAATAGAATTATATGATATAATATAGGAATGTTAAAAGAGGTGAAGCTATGTTATTTATCAATGATTCTGAATTTGAGCGTGTTATTTCTAGAGCGAGAAATAGAATGCTGGCACATAAGTTTTATGAAAATGGATCTGTCATTAGGGTACATATTACTCAAGATAAGAATGGGTATTATATTACTGGACAGGTGAGTGCCAATGGCATGATTTATTCACCACGCATTGAAGTTACACCACAATCTAAGATAGCGTGGACATCATGTGATTGTATCTTCTCGGATGAATATACAGCCTGCGCCCATATTGGTGCAGTATTATTAGCAGTGCAGGAGCTTTCTCCAAGAGAATTTCCTTTTACTTATTCAGTAGATTACGGCAAGCTGAAAAAGAAGAGAGAGGAAGAAGAAAGACAGCGTGCTTTAGAATATAAGCAGTTTATTCAAGAGCAACAAAGACGCAGTCGTGAAAAAGCGGCTATTGATTTAACACAGCTATTCAGGGATGATATGCTGTCAACTTTTGAAACAAAAGTTGAACCTGTTCATATTCATATTGATTATAGAAAAAACAGCTATGCTAATTCCTTCCGTTTTCGTGTAGGTAGAGATTCAATGTATCTGATTCAGAATCATTATGATTTCATCACGAACATGGAAAACCATACTTTCAAGAAATATGGAAAGAATTTCTCATGGCGTCATCAGGTAGATGACTTGGATGAATATTCAAAAAGAATCTATGCTTTCTTGAAGGGGACAGCACATACTCCTACATATGATAAAACATCTATTGCGAATAATGAGATGGAAGATCTGATCAAGCTTATTGAATCATTGCCTTCTCAATATTTTAATGGAAGAATTGTATCTTCTGAGTTTAGACCGGCATTATCAATAAGTGAAGATGAATATGATTATATTGTTAAATTTACTAATGATAATGGCATGGATGTAGGAAAGACAATGGGATTTATTCTTTCTGATAATGTGATCAAGTTTACCTTTGATCAAGGGGGAATGGTCCTTAAGCTTATCAATCATTTAAGAGATAATAATAGAATGCTCTATGTTCCTAAAGATGAAATGAGCGCCTTCTATCAGTATGTTCTTCAGCCTATCAAGTCTTATGTAGATATTACAGGATTGTTGTTGGATGACTTTAGCAAGACAGAAGATCGTATTAAGATCTACGGTGATATTAATGAAGAGGAAGAAGCCTATTTCCAGGTTATGGGGGTTTATGGTGATGATGAAATCAATGTGTTAGATCATCCTGAAAAACCACGTTCTCCTCATATGGATATGATTACACGATTTATGGAGAAATATGATCCTGATGAAGCCAAGGGCACTTATTTCTATGATACATATAGAGATAAGTCGATTGATTTCTTAAGTGAAGGCTTGCCAATTCTTGCACAATACGCGGATATTTATGTTTCTGAGAATTTAAAGAAGATCAATCGTAAAAGTAAGTTTGAGATCAAGATTGGGGTAAGTGTATCTGAAGGATTATTAAATATTGATTTTGATTCATTAGATATCCCAAAAGATGAGATTGCTTCAATATTAAAGAGCTATTCTAAAAAGAAGAAGTATCATAAATTAAAGGATGGTTCATTGATTCATATTGAATCTGATGAACTTGAAGAACTTTCTAACGTCATGAACCAGTATCACATATCTTCAAATGAAATTGTGGATGGTCATGTAGATATGAATCTTAATCGTGCTTTCGCCTTAAATGCATCCATGAATAATATGGAACATATCAAGATTGATCGTTCAGAAAGTTTCCATCATATCATTGAACGATTAAGTGATTATAAGGCTAAACATTATGAAATAGCGAAGCCTTATGATCATATCTTAAGAGATTATCAAAAAGAAGGTTACCAGTGGCTTTCTACCATGTGTGAACTGCAGTTTGGCGGTATTTTAGCGGATGATATGGGGCTAGGAAAGACTTTACAGATGATTGCCTTATTAGAAAGTCAGTCTGATAGTTTTTCCATTGTGGTATGTCCTTCTTCATTGGTATTGAACTGGATTGATGAATTCCAGAAGTTTGCACCAACGCGTAAAGTCAAGGCAGTAATGGGGAATGCAAGTGAAAGACATGCTATTATCAAGGAAGCAAAACAGTACCAGACTTTAGTGACATCCTATGATTATATGCGAAGAGATGCACAGTGCTATGATGATATGACATTTGATTTTATCATCTTAGATGAAGCACAGTATATTAAGAATCAGAATACAAAGAATGCCAAGTCTGTTAAATTGCTTCATGGTACGCATAAGTTCGCATTGACAGGAACACCAATTGAAAATTCATTAGCTGAACTTTGGTCAATATTTGATTTCTTAGAAAAAGATTATCTCTTTAATTATCATTATTTCCGTCAGCAGTATGAATCACCGATTGTAAAAGATCATGATGAAGAGAAACTCAAGGAACTAAAAGAAATGATTTCTCCTTTTGTTTTAAGAAGAACGAAAGCTATCGTCTTAAAAGAGCTTCCAGATAAAGTAGAGAAGTCTATTCATATTGAATTCAATAAAGAAGAAAAGAAACTTTATCTTGCACATTTAGCTCAGGCTAATGAAGAATTGCGCAGTCTTTCAGGGACAAATGATCGTATTCAGATCTTAGCCTTACTTACAAAGTTAAGACAGATCTGCTGTGAACCAAGAATGCTGTTTGAGAATATAAAGAAACAGTCTTCCAAGATGGAAGCCTGCATGGATATTGTGGATAATTACTATGAAAACAATAAGAAACTATTGATCTTCTCTTCATTTTCTAGTGTGTTGACACTCATTGAAACAGAGTTGAAGAAAAGACATATTTCATATCATATGATCACTGGAAATACTCTTAAAAATAAACGAAAAGAATATGTGGATGCTTTCCAGCACGATGATAGCACAGTATTCTTGATTTCCTTAAAAGCCGGTGGAACTGGTCTTAATCTTACGGCAGCAGAAGGGGTTATTCATTTTGACCCATGGTGGAACATGTCTGCTCAGATGCAGGCAACCGATCGTGCGCATCGTATAGGTCAGGAAAATAAAGTGTTTGTCTATAAGCTCATTATGTCTGATTCCATTGAAGAAAAGATTCAGGTCATTCAAGAAAAGAAGAAAGAATTGGCTGATACCTTCGTTGAAGGAAACGAAGGACATATCACTAATATGACAAATGAAGAAATTATGAGTTTATTCCAATAAAAAACGACGTGAGATAATCACGTCGTTTTCATTATCCTTCTTCTATTTCCAATAGTTCAAGATAACGTTCATTTTTTTCTTCAAGTTCCTGTTCTTTTTCTTGTCTTAAGCTAGAGAGTTCATCTAGCTTTTCAAATTCAGTTGTTGTCTGCATTTCTTCATCTATCTTCTTGATATCATTTTCTAGATCAAGAATAACATCATCAATAGATTCAAGCTCTTTCTTTTCAGCCCAAGTTAAGCGACGCTTCTGGTTCTGCTTCTTGGTTTCACGATAAGCTTCCTTTTTTGATTCCTTTTTTTCTTTAGTTGAAGTGATATCAATTTGAGAAGAATAGCCACCGTTGACATATGTGACATAATGATCCTTAAAGACAAGGAGTCCATCGACAATCTTATCAAGAAAATAGCGATCATGTGAGACTGTAATGATGATTTCTTTAAAGGATTCAAGATAATCTTCTAGGATATTTAATGTATCAATATCTAAATCGTTGGTAGGTTCATCAAGAAGAAGAACATTTGGTGCACCCATTAAGACCTTTAATAGATAAAGACGACGTTTTTCACCACCGGATAGACGCTCGATGCGAGTAAACTGCATGCTCTTATCAAATAAGAAACGTTCACACATCGCACTGGCAGTTAAAGTGCCTTCACTTGTTTCAAGGAAGTCGCTAGTCTCTTTGATATAATCAATGATACGCATGCTTGGATTCATATCTTCCACACCTTGCTTGAAGTAACCAAATCTTATTGTTTCACCAATAGAAATAGTTCCTTCATAGTCTTGATCAAGTTGAGCAATCATATTCATTAATGTTGTCTTACCAGAACCATTTTCTCCAAGAATACCGATGCGATCAAATCTTTTGAATTGATAAGAGAAAGGATGGAATAATGGGGTACCATCATAGACTTTTGAGACATTTTCAAGTGTAATGGTCTTTTTTCCTAGACGTGAAGATGTATTGATCATCTTTACACTTTCAACATTCTGGATATCTTCTATTTGAGAAAGTTTTTCAAACTGCTGAAGTCGACTTTTTCTTTTAGTTGTTCTCGCCTGTACACCAGCACGTACCCATTCTAATTCTTTTTTTAAGAACTGTTTTCTTTTATATTCCTGATTAAGCGCATCTTGTTCTCTTTTGGCTTTCATTTCAATAAAAGCAGAATAGTTGGCATTGTATTCATAAAGATGACCTCGATCTATTTCTACGATTTTGTTGGTAATACGTTCAAGGAAATAACGGTCATGTGTAATCATGAGGAGGGCTTTGTTTCTCTTGATTAAATATTTTTCAAGATATTCAATCATTGTGGTATCTAGATGATTGGTAGGTTCATCTAGAATTAAAAGATCACATTCATTTAAAAGAGCGATAGAAAGGGCTAAACGTTTCTTTTGTCCTCCAGATAGAATCTTGATCTTATCTTCATGATTAGTTAATTTGAATTTGTTTAATGTTGAAGAAATCTCATAGTCTTTGCTTTTAGGTGCAAGCAGTTTAGCTTGTTTAAAGATTGTAAGTTCATCATCAAAACTGCTGTTTTGTGGCAGATAGGAGATACTTAGATCTTTACCGTAGGTAATGCTTTTCTCATTGCGAGAGACAATAAGCTTTAACAAGGTAGATTTTCCTGCACCATTAAGTCCGACAAGGGCTACTTTGTCTTTTTCTTCAATAATGAGATTGATGTGATCGAGCAGTGTACGATCACCTATTCTATATGATAAATCCGATATATTTATTAGCATAAAATCACCGTTTCCATTGTAGATGAAATTGAACACTTTGAAAAGAGTTCTCTCTATCTAAAATACAAAAAAATATGATATAATGCTTTCGAGGAAAAGAGTATGAGAAGAGAAAGATTATATATGAGATTTGAGGGCATTGTGATGTCCATCACCCCAACAAACAGGAAAAGAATTGCTGTTGAGACAGATGATTATCAGAAAAGAGCAGGTATGGTAGAATTGCTATGGAGTCGCTCTTCTCGTTATACACGTATGTTTGCGGTATTTAAGGAAACTGCGTGGCCTTCTCATCATTTTAAGACAACGCCGGGTATCTTGCGTAAGGATTATCAGGGGAATTTGAGTCTTACTACTAAAAATCATGTTTATGTCTTTAAGGTCATAAGAGTATATGCTGATAATAGAAATCGCTAATTTTTTTTTAAGATTAGCGATTTTCTTTTTATTTATCATGATAATTGCTACAATAATTATAGAAGCCAGGTATACCTGTAGCTTTGCGGAGTCAACCGTAAAGAAAAGCTAGCTTCCTGGGCGCCACTCTCCAGAATAATAAGAGTGGCTTCTCTTGTAATTTGTATGTGACGTAAAAACCGTTGACATATTGTCGACAAGAAAGTGTGATGATTATGCAAAAGGATTCAAGATTATTGTTAGGGCAACGCGTTCGCTCTTTAAGAAAGAGTAAGAATTTATCGCAGGAAGAACTTGCTAGAATCAGTCATGTTGATAGAACTTACATTACTTCTTTAGAAAATGGTCACAGAAATGTTTCTATTTTGCTTATTCAGAAAATTTGTGAGGGTTTAGGTGTTTCTTTGAAAGCTTTTTTTAATGATGAATTATTTCAATAAGACTACAAAGTAAATCAGTTGGTTTTCTTTTACATGTATGCTAAAATTTAAACAAGATGAAATAAGGAGGATAATACAATGAAATTTTATCGATTATCAGATGGCAGTATTGTTGCCTCATTTACTGGCTCCATCAATGATGCAGAAGCATTAGTGGCAAATACTGTAGATGCTGCACAGGAAAAACATGTACCAGATGTAAAAGTTGATGGTACACATGTGAGTGTTCAGGTAGGAAGTGTGGAACATCCTATGACTGAAGAACATTATATTTTATTTGTAGCTGTAGAAACAAAATCAAATATTTTGATTAAGGAATTTAATCCAGGAGATAAACCTTTTGCGGAATTTGAATTAGCAGATGGAGACGAAGTCGTTGCGACATACGAATACTGCAGTCTTCATGGTTTGTGGAAGGCATAAATTCCTAAGATTGTAAGGTGATGTGGAATGAGTGAAAACAAGGGCAAGAATGTAAGAAAAATTTTAATGATTCAGATTGTTCTTAATCTGGTATTGATTGGAATCGTCTTAGGCGTTTTCTATCTTCTGACAAGAACAAGAACTTATCCTGATGGAGAACTTGTATTCATCATGCTTTTCATTCTAATTGCCATGATCCTTTCAATGTCTGTTTCTATTTATATTAATCATCGTACTCAAGTGAAGCTTGATGAAGATCGTCTTTCACGAAGCATCATTGTCGCTCGTGCGAGCAGAGATATGCGTACACCAATGAATACAATTATCAATGCTAGCGATCAGGATATGGTTTCTCGTTATAATCCGCAGGATATGAAGAATGCCTTGGATAATGTCAATAGTGCAGGAAAGTATCTCATGACATTGATTGAAGATCTTCTGGCTTTATCTAAACTTAAAGATCGCCAGTTGACACTCGATGAAAAGCCCCATACTATCATGGAATGTGTTGAAGAATCATTTCATATGGTCATCCCACATTTTGAGAAGAAGAATATTCATTTTAATATTGAATATAAGAATGTGGATGTTTGTCGTTATGTCAATGTGGATAGTGTAAGAGTACAGCAGGTATTAGTCAATCTTCTTAATAATGCATGTAAATATACTCCAAGTGAAGGACATGTTGATCTGGTCATTGAAGGATTAAATCAGACTGATGAATATGTAGATATTCAATTTACATTATCAGATGATGGTATTGGCATGTCACAGGGTGCATTAAAGAATCTATTGAAAATTATGCCTGATGATATTGTCACTGAAAAAGGTATGGGTATGACGATTGTTAATGCCTTAGTTAAAGCCATGAATGGAAAGATAACTTGTGAATCACAAGAAGATAGAGGAACAACCTTTGTGATTAATTTTAGATGGCCTTATTGTTATAAGGATCAGGTGGAAAAGATTACAACTGATTACTCCATTCTTAATGGAAAACATATTCTTCTTGTAGAAAACAACGCTATGAGTGCTGAGGTCGCAAAACAGATTTTGGAAAGCCAAGGAATCAGTATGGATTTGGCTGTAAATGGCAAGGATGGTGTCGAGATATTTACACATGCGATGCCGCATACTTATGATGCAATCTTAATGGATATTCGTATGCCATTGATGGATGGTATTGAAGCAACTCAGATCATTCGTCAGTCAACTCACCCAGAGTCGGATATTATTCCGATTATTGCTATGACGGCTGACGCTTTTGATGAGGATCGTCAACGTACACGTGATGCAGGCATGAATGCACATATCACCAAACCAATCAATCCTCAGGAACTTTTTACAACTTTAACAAATTATCTAAGATAGAATGATTCATTCTATCTTTTTTGTCATATTCTGATAAATCTCCTTTAGTTATTTGATGATGATATAATAAAACTAGGAATAAAGGGGATTTTTGTATGAATAGTATTTTAAGTGAACAGGAAAAACATTTTTTTAAGTACTTGCCATCACCTTTATGTGTAATGGAAGTCAATGACAATCAATTTAGACTTATAGCCTTATCTGAAGGACTGTGCAATTATCTTGATATTGATTATAAAGAAATGCCGGTACTTATTAGAAATTTTAATAATCGTAGGGATCGATTCATCAGTGTAAAAGATCAAGAGATGATTGTTATGAAATGTCGTCAACGGAAAAATGAAGATCGCATCAAACTCCGTTTTCCGTTTCACCATCCTAATGGAAAAGATGTATGGTTACTTGTTAACGGATATTTTCGTAGTGTTAATTCACATCAGTTATGTTACTGTCAGGTTATTGATCTTACAAAAGAAAAGATTCGCTTTGATGTAGCCAACGCTCAAAATGATCATTTAGCCACACTACTAAATGATATTCTTTCTACAACACAGACATGTATCTTCTGGAAAGATAACAAGCGTCGCTTTGTCGGAGCCAATAAAGCCTTTCTGGATTACTATGGTTTTCCTAGTTTAAAATCAATTCTTCATAAGACCGATGAAGATATGGGATGGCATAATGAACCTGATTGCTTTATGCAAGATGAAATGCGTGTCCTCAATGGGGAAAGAACCTATCGTGTTCACGGTAAATGTATTGCTAAAGGAAAAGAAAGAGACATCGTTGCAAGCAAGGCTCCACTTTATAATAATGGCAAGATAGTTGGGCTGGTAGGCTCATTTGAAGATGTAACCTTAGAATATCGTCAAAGAGAAGAGATTGAAGGATTAAATAAAGCACTTGTAGCAGCCTTAAAAAATGAAGAAAAAGCCAATGCGGCCAAAGCGGAATTTATGGCGCGCATGAGTCATGATATGCGAACACCGCTAACGACAGTTATTGGCTTAAGTGAAAAAGGGATAGAAGATACTCAAAATGAAGAAGACTATAAACGCTATACTTATATTAAAAAAGCAAGTGAGTATCTATTGTCATTATTAAATGATATTCTTAATGTAGAAAAGCTGCAGAGCGGCAAAATGACTATGAATAATGAAGTCGTAGATATCAATGAAATCTATGGACAAGTAGAAGCTATGACAAAGCCTTCTGCAACAGAAAGAGAACACGAATATACAATCATTCGTCCTAAAGGCACTATGCTTGTGAAAACTGATCGTCGCTGGGTTATGCAGATCTTGATTAATCTTATTAACAATGCGATAAAATATACCCCTCGTAAGGGGAAAATTTCCTGGGTAATAACGCAGGAAGAAAAAGAAGGGAAAATCATTTCCCATCATGTCATTAAAGATAATGGGGTAGGAATGAGTGATTCATTTATTAAAGAGATGTATGAACCATTCAATCAGGAACAAAATGAACTGTCCCATAGTGAAACAAGTACAGGGTTGGGATTATCCATTGTTAAAAAAGTTATCGATATGTTTGAGGGAGATATTGAATGTCATTCTATACTTCATGAAGGAACAACATTCACATTAACAATCCCTTATGAGACAGTGACAAAAGCAGAAGAGGTACAGTTCCCTCATCAGCAAGAAGACTATATTGATTATAATGTATTAAAAGGAAAACACATTCTTATTTGTGAAGATGTCGATATCAATGCACAGATTATTGCGATGATCTTACAAAAATACGGAATGATTTCAGAGATTGCTAGTGACGGTAATGTGGGAATTGAGAAATGTAGACATAATCAATATGATGCTATTTTAATGGATATTCGCATGCCAAATTGCGATGGCTTAACAGCGGCCAAGAGAATTCGTGAGTTTAATAATGATGTATCAATTATTGCCTTATCCGCTAATACTTATCTAGAAGATATACAAAAGAGCATCGATGCCGGGATGAATGCTCATATTGGAAAGCCTATTGATACAAAAGAATTGCTTAAAGCTTTAGTAAAATTCATCAGGTAATACGTATTTACTTTTGAAATAGTTTGTAAGATAATAAATTCAAATGGAGGATATTATGTTAGCAATTTATCTTTCACCAATTTATATATTGGTGCATGCTTATTCTTTATATTGGATTTTGAAGTGGATGTCTTCATGGGGGAAATTCTTTAGAAAAAAGAGATTTCGTATTATAGTAGGAGCTATTTATACCTTACTTGCGGTATCAATGCTTATTGGCTTCTTCTTGCCACATGGAAGATATGAACGTTTATTTAAGATTATCGGTTATTACTGGTTAGGTATTTCTCTTTATGAAATCATCGCCTTGATGATTGCTTTACTGATTCGTTTTATTATCTTGCATACACGTTTTGCGACAAGGGAAATATGGGGAAGAAGACGTACGTTATTTTTCTCTGGACTTATTTCTGCTACATTGGCTTTATCGATATGTCTTTATGGAGTAGTGAATGCTCATCATATTCGTACGACAAACTATGAAGTGAGCATCAATAAGAAGGCTGGTCATTTAAAGGATTTGAATATCTGCTTAATTGCGGATCTTCATATGGGATATAATATCGAGGTAGAACATATTACCCAGATGGTTGATAAAATCAATGCGACAAAACCAGATCTTGTCGTTATTGCAGGGGATATTTTTGATAATGAATATGATGCTTTAGATCATCCTGATGAACTTATTAAACAATTCAAGAGAATTAAATCTAAATATGGCGTATTTGCGGTATATGGCAATCATGATATAGAAGAACATATTTTAGCTGGATTTACTTTTGGTGAAGGAAAACAGGAAGCTGATCCACGTATGGATCAGTTCTTAAAAAAAGCCAATATTAAAAATCTGAGAGATGAATCAGTGGTCATTGATAACAGCTTTACTCTTTATGGAAGACCTGACTATAATAAGCCAGGAAAAGGTATCAAGCAAAGAAAGACACCGAGTGAGTGTACGCAGTCATTGGATCACTCTAAACCAATTATCATGATTGATCATGAACCAAAAGAACTAGAAGAAAAAAGCAAGGCCGGAGTTGACCTTGATTTAGGGGGACATACCCACGATGGACAGGCATTCCCTGCCAATATTATAACTAATATAGTCTGGGAAAATGCCTGTGGACATATTAAAAAAGGACATATGCACAGCATTGTTACATCTGGTGTAGGTATTTTTGGTCCTTTTATGAGAGTTGCAACAAAAGCAGAAATCTGTTCAATCAAAGTACATTTTAAGTAGCGGATATTCCGCTGCTTTTCTTTTTCTTAAAAATGTTTGTATACAATCTTAAATCAATGTAAAATGGTAAAAAGGAACAAAAGGAGAGAATAAATGAAAAGTTATGCACAAATGAGTAAAGAAGAACTTTCTAATGAATTAGAAGCTCTACAAAAAGATTATCAAAGTTATGTAGATATGCATTTATCATTAAATATGGCAAGAGGAAAACCATCATCAGAACAACTTGATTTATCACGTCCAATGCTAGATGTAATCAACAGTGGATCTGATTTAATCGCTAGTGATGGAACAGATGCACGCAACTATGGTTGTCTTGATGGTTTACCTGAAGCTAAGAAGCTTATGGCTGATATGATGGACAGCAAGCCAGATGATATGATTATCTACGGTAACTCATCATTAAATATTATGTTTGATCAGATTTCAAGAAGTTATAGCTTCGGGGTAATGGGGGAAACACCTTGGTGTAAACTTGATCAAAAAGTAAAATGGCTTTGCCCTGTCCCTGGATATGATCGTCACTTTGGTATTACAGAATTCTTTGGCTTTGAAATGATTCCTGTAGAAATGAGTGAAGAAGGTCCAGATATGGACAAAGTTGAAGAATTAGTAAAAGATCCAATGGTAAAGGGTATCTGGTGTGTACCTAAGTACTCTAATCCAGGAGGCGTAGTTTACAGCGATGAAGTTGTAAAAAGATTAGCCGCATTAAATCCAGCAGCTAAAGATTTTAGAATTTATTGGGATAATGCTTACTGTGTTCATCATCTTTATGATGAAGAAGTAGAAGTATTAGACATCCTTAAAGCATGTGAAGCAGCTTCACATCCTGATATGGTCTATAAGTTTGGATCGACATCAAAGATTTCATTCCCTGGTGCAGGTATTGCAGCTATGGCTACATCTCAGGCAAACAAGGAAGATATTCTTTCTAAGATGACACATCAGACAATCGGTCATGATAAGATCAATCAGTTAAGACATGTAAGATTCTTCAAGGATATTGATGGCATTAAGGAACATATGAAAAAACATGCGGATATCATTCGTCCTAAATTTGAAGCTGTTAATGCGATTCTAGAAGAATATCTAGGTGGCTTAGAAGTGGGAGAATGGACTCACCCTAAGGGAGGATATTTCATTTCCTTCACTGGATTAGATCACACAGCTAAACGTATTGTATCTCTTGCAAAAGAAGCAGGAGTTGTTATGACTGGTGCAGGTTCAACTTATCCATATAAGAAAGATCCAAAAGATTCTAATATTCGTATTGCACCTACATTGCCTCCACTTGAAGAAATTCAGATGGCCGCAAAATTATTTACAATCTGTGTTAAGATTGCAAGTATCGAAGTATTGATGAAATAAAAAAGGGGCTGACCCGGATAGATAATCTGGATTAGTTTTCAAAAATAAAATGCGCCGGATAAATCCGACGCATTTTTTGGTATAATGTAATTATGAAAACTACAACATTAAACCATAAAAATTATAGCGCATTTCAGAC
>NZ_JAGBIX010000006.1:0-37903 GCF_017934775.1 Kandleria sp.
ATTGTTCTTGTAATTAGGTGTATTTGTATTGTTATTTTTCATAGCCTAATTATATCAAAAAAGGTGGCATTCCTCATCACTTATGAGGATGCCACCATTTTTTATTTGAGTGCTGTATTTATTTCGTTACAGCCTCTTTTCTAATTACAATTATTCTTTTCCTCAATCACAATCTTTTCTGGCATAATCCACCAGCATGTTATGATTGCGATAATGACAAAAGAAACAAGTGGATAAAAACCACCAAATAGTGATGCTAAAAGATAGACTAGTAAACTGATTGCATTTCTTTTACTTAATTTGAAGTGTTCACCATTTTCATGAATTATAAAATAGTATAAAAGATGAAAAGCAACACTCGCCAGCAACATATCTGTGAAGTAAATAGAAACTGGTGCTAATGATGTTGGATAGGTACCTACCCAAGCAGTCGCAAATGGTATAAAAGACATGACGAATAGCCAGATTATATTACACCAGAGAATCTTGATATTGATTCTTCTTGCTTTTCTAAAAATCTGATGATGATTAACCCAGTAGATCGCAATAAAAATAAAACTAAGCATATAAGCAGATAATGTGGGTCCTAGTGCAATAAAATCGCTAAAACGATCACTTACTGGCTGTTTCATTTCTAATATCATGATAGTAATAATAATTGCTAAAACACCATCGCTAAATGCTTCTAATCTATTCTTCTCCATAACCGTTCCATCCTCTTTATTTCAATTATAGCTAATATTATTTAGTAATAAAAAGAAAAAGCATAGTTGATTTAAAATCAACTATGCCCAGTTTACTATTCACATTCTTTTTTTGCTTGTAAGGCAAGTGCCAATGAACCACATAAGCCTGCGTTATCTCCGAGTTCAGGCCAGACAATATAATCTTCTGCCTGTAATTCTTCTTTTTGAATATAGCCATTTAAGAATTGATTCATATACTTGGAAATCATTGGGAAAAGATGACTTTGATGCATAACTCCTCCACCTAAAATGATTTTCTGTGGTGAAAGAGTTAATACGATGTTTGCAAGTGCCTGTCCAATATAATAAGCCTCTAAATCCCATGCAGGATGACCAAGTGGTAATTCTTTTGCGGACTGTCCCCACCTTTCTTCAATTGCAGGACCTGCTGCTAATCCTTCGAAGCATGTACCATGATATGGACATTTACCTTTATAAGAATCATCTTCTCGTACGATTAATTTCATATGTCCCATTTCAGGATGTAATAGTCCATGAAGAAGATGTCCTTCAACATAGGCACCTCCACCTATTCCTGTACCAATTGTGTAATAGACAGCATTTTTCAATCCTTTTGCAGAACCAAAGTAAACTTCTCCAAGACATGCACCATTTACGTCGGTATCAAAACCAATTGGCATATCAGGAAAAGCATCAGTTAATGCACCAACTACATTACTCTGTGCCCATCCTGGCTTAGGAGTAGTTGTTACATAACCATATGTTTTACTATTTCTATCAGGGTCAATAGGACCAAAGCAACCAAATCCAATAGCTTCTACTTCATGTTCTTTAAAATAATCAATACATTTTTGCATTGTTTCTTCAGGTGAAGTTGTTGGAAAACTTACACGATCAAATACTTCTCCATGTTCATTTCCTACTCCCACAACAAATTTAGTTCCTCCACCTTCAATAGCTCCTAATTTCATTTTTTCCTCCTTACTCTGTTTCTACATAAACAGTAATAAATTGACAATGTGATAATGTTTTAATTGGAATGCGGCTAGATTCAAAAGATATATCTTCTACTTTTTGTTCTTTTAAATCTGTATAGTATGCATTAACAACTTTTTTATTAAAATGTAAAACGTCGCTTACATCTTCATGATATTGCCCATTAAACAATCTAATAATATATCCATTTCTTTCTTCAGCTTTTTTTATTGCACTTACAATAAGTTTATTCTCAGTAGTAAATAATGAAAACTCTTTTTCTTCTTGTCCCTCTTTTTCCATTTCAGAGAAAATTAATCGTCCATTCAAAAATTCAGCATACTCCTTAGCAATAACTGGAGTATTATATTCTTTTGCATAATTGGCAATAAGTGAATTATTAAATGATTGACTAAATGACATAAATCCAAAACTAAAATCTAAAGGTTTTAATAGTTCAGCATCAGGTGTTTCAATTATTCGTTCCCCACTTGCACGACCTGGTCTATAAATAAGATTTTCTTTTCCCATAAAAGAATAAGTTCTAAATAATGTCAATCGTAAAGCGTGATTATCAATCACTTCATATTCACGAACTCCTTGAGGGAATAAAGCAATTCCTCTATTATCTTTATTTAAACTCACAAAACTTTGTGTTGGTTCAATAGAAATAGGTGGTTCCTGCCATGCAATATTATTTTGTTGGAAATTTACAGGAATATTCGCATTAACCTCTTCTTTACTCTGTTCAGATTTCTTTAAAGCCTCATTGTATAACTTCATTTCATTTTCATGAACATTCTCTCTTTCTATTGTACCAAATTGTTCATCTGCAAGGTTGGTTTTTGTAATAAGATCAGCATCAAAAGTTACACATAGTCGATGTGATTTTCCAATATTATCAACATGGACATAAAAATCAATTATTCTTGATTCTTTTGTTAATCTGACAACCATTTGAATTGGTAATTGTAGCGATCTCATTCCCTTCGCTCTTTCTTCTAAATCACTAGGAATAGGCAAACTATATTCAATAATCATCTCACTATACAACGAAGATGCTTTCGCCTCATAAGAGCTCATATGATTATATGATGTAGTAATAAGATCCTGATGTGCAGGTGAATAATTAAAAGAATCTCCTCCATCACCATTCTCTTCAAAGATAGCCTGATTTTTATACACATGATTATTTTTCTTATCTGTAATTGTTAATGATCCATCTGCTTCAACATTAATTTTATAATATTCATTTTCAATAACATCTGTTTTTCTTAATTTCTGATGACTTGTTTTATCAAAAGCTAATGAATACTGTACATATCCCATTGCAGGAAGATCTTTTGCCTCAATAGCAATTGTTGCCTCTAAAACAGTATGAGGAACATAGAATTGTTTACTTGGATCAAGCTTAATAGTCTGAGCTAAAACATAATCTGTTAGATCACGAGAAGAAACAATCGTGTAATCTATCACCTGACCATTAGGATCTATTAAAGCAAAATCTTCACCTGGAAGATAAAGCTTAGCAAGTACCGTCTCATTTCTAGTAAATGGTAGTGTATTAAATAGAGTTATTGTCATATCATCATTATTCTTGATATTTGTAGCTATTAACCTAGTATGAAGTTCAACAAGATTAACAGCAATATCTCTTGCTTGCTTATAGCGTACATAGACATCTTCATTAGCTGTATCTGAAATACATGATCCAATTGAATCATGAGCAGCATTTTCAAATAATAGTTTCCATAATTCTTCCATTGCCCCATGAGGATATTCGTTTCCTAATGAGTAAGACATACTTAATAATGGTTCTAACACATTGGTTACATAATTTTGAATCTGTGTATTCATTATTTTCAAATCACTTCTTGAAGAATAGATTGATTTATGAATACGCATATGTTTTGCGATCAGCAACTCTCCTTTTACTTCTTCAAGATCAGGGTGACTTGCCTTTACATCATTAATATAATCTTCTACACAACTGATAACATATTCATTATTCGGATCTGCTTTTCTTTGTCTTTCAATCAGGTCAGGAAGATTTTTTCTAATTGGTGCCTGATCAAAGCCATTTGGAAAATAGATATTATTTGTAGCTCCTGTACCAGCTTTCTTAAAGCATTCTTCTTCCCAAAACTTATTGGCATCATCCTTGTCTTCTGGAATATTTCCTCCAATATAGTATCCGTATGGAATTTGTGTTACAAAAACTTGTGAACCATCATCACCAATCCAATTATAATCAGTGTGTTTAACCATATCATTAGAGACACCTCTCCAAAATAAAGTATCTTTTATACCGAATTGATTATAAATTTGTGGCATATTTCCTGATTGACCAAATGAATCAGGTACATATCCAACGTTCATATATGGTCCGTACTTTTCACAAGTCTTCATGCCATAGTACATATTTCGTACTATTGACTCTGCTGAAATTAACATTTGATCTGTTTGTGTATACCAAGGACCAATAATAAGTCTATGTGCTTTAACTAATTTACGAATACGTTCACTATCCTTAGGAACCCATTTTAAATAATCATCCAACAAGGATCCTTGTGCATCTAGCATATAATATTTAAATTTAGGATCTTTTTCTAATGTATCTAATATATCTTTTAAATTATTCATTAAATAAACTTTAGAACGTGATGTTGTAAAATACCATTCTCTATCCCAATGAGAATGTGGAATAACATGTACTTTTTTCATATGAACCTCCTAAAAACAATAGGAAGAGTTTCCTCTTCCTATAAGTACTTATTCAAATGAGATATCGATATCTTCTTCTGATAATGTTTCTTCTTCATTTTCAGTATCAACATTGAAGTCAACAACCATAGGAGCAACAATGGCAATAAATAATGCACCTACAAGCATACCTACAAGATAAGCCCATCCATTTGAAATTGTAATGAATCCATAAATTCCACCAACAGGAGGAATACTAGCTTTTGCTCCAAGCAAGCATGTAACAGCTGCACCTAAAGCACCGCCAATCATATTGATAGGAATAAGACGAGAAGCTTTTACCAAAGTAAATGGAATGGCACCTTCAGTAATTCCAATAAATCCCATAACCCAGTTACCTTTTCCTGCATCTTTAAAACTGTTAGAGAAACGATCTTTTCTAATTAATGTAGAAATAGCATAAGCTAATGGAGGAATACAGATTGCACAGTTAATATAAACATTTGGCTGATAAATATGTTCAGTTAATAACACGTTACCTGCCATCCATGCAGACTTATTGATAGGGCCACCCATATCAGATGCAATCATTGCACCTAATACTAATGCAAGTACAAGCTGTGATGTTCCAGATTGACTCATAGCTTTTAACCAGTCTACTAAAGCTGTATTAATAGCTGACAATGGTGTTGCAAGGATAGCACCCATTACAACTGCAACAACTCCAGTAGCAAAGAATGGCAAGATAACAAGCGGCATCATCTGTTGCATTGAATCAGGCAACTTAATATGTTCTTTACACCATTTAACAGTATAACCTGCTAAGAATGCTGCAATAACAGCACCTAAGAATCCAGCTTTAGTACTAGTAGCAATAGCACCACCAATAAAACCAGCACCAATTGCAGGTTTATCAGCAATAGAATAAGCAACAAAACCAGCAAGAACAGTATTAACTAATCCAATACCAGTCCAACCAACTTGATTAATTAAATATAATGTATGAAAGAATCCTGTCTTTTCAGCATATGGATCTAAAGACTGAACTCCACAGAATAATGCAATAATAAGTGGGATTGCGACAATTAATGAAGCACCAATAATCAATGGCAACATGTAACCAATACCAGTCATTAAATGACCTTTTGCTTCAGAAAAAAACTTTTTCATTTTTTAAACTCTCCTTTTTATATTATTTTCGACTATTTAATGTATAATGAGAGTGCGTATTCCATTATACGTTAGTAACCTTACTGGCCAGAGTGAGGTTATTTTTTTTCTTTAACAGCTTTTGCACACTTCTTAAGCACAGCTTCTGGTGCCTTAATGCATGTTGTAATATTTACACGAATGATTGGTTTTCCTTCAAAACGATCCATTTCCTGAATCTTTTGATCCGATGCAATTAAGACAAAGTCAGCAGCTTGCGCTTCTTCTTTCGTAATCTTGTTGATCTGTCCCATTGAGCCTTGTTGCTCCATTTTTACATCAAATCCAATTTTCTTTCCTGCTTTTTCCAACGCTTTTGCTGCCATAGGTGTATGTGCTAATCCCGCTGGACATGCAGAAACTCCAACAACTTTCATTTAATTTTCCTCCTCCATGTTCTTTAAAATATAATTCATCAACTCAGTCTTATCTTTAGATGACTTTACTGTTTCTTTAAAATCATCTTCCAATAATGCTGTTGCAAGTGAAGAAATCATCTTCAGATGCAAATTACCTGCACTTTCTTCAGGAACAAGCAATGCGAAAATATATTTAACTGGTTGATCATCCATTGTCACCCAGTCAATATCTCTTTTATTACGTAAGAACATCACAGTTGCTTTTTTGACATTCTTTGTTCTTGCATGAGGAATAGCAAAGCCATCTTGTAGACCAGTTGAGAACTCTTCTTCTCGATCTAAAAAATCTTGATATAAAACATCTTCATCATCTGCAACAGCTAATGCTTTTGCTTTTTTACAAATAAATTTTAAGATGCTATCTTTATCTACTTCATCAACATCCAAGAAAATTGTTTGTTCATTTAGCATATTGTTCATGCTCGCACCTCCCTTTGACACTTCTAAGTATAGTTAACATCTTTTCCCTTCTCAATCCATTCCATTTCCACTTTAAGCGGAAATGTGTAAGCTCTTACATCTCCTATTTCCACATTTAAACGGAAATGATTTCCATTGCCATTTCAAGTTGGCATGCTAATATATCATTATTAATAAGTTGATTTTATTGGAGGAACACTATGTTCAATTACAAGAGACTTGATGACATTTTTAACTACATCCGTAATAATGAATTCACAACTGCGAGTAAACTCTCATTACTTTTAAAAGTATCTGAAAGAACTATTAGAACTGATATCAATAATCTCAACGACAATCTTATTGGAGCCTCTATAAAATTAAAACGACGCTCTGGTTATTATGTTGAAATACATGATTTAGATGCATACAACAAATTCATTGCTAGTTTTAAAGAAAGCAGTTCAAAAGATAAAGAATTAGATTCCAGCCAGGATCGTGTAAAATACATTTTATCGATTTTGCTATATAGTCATGACTATATTTCTATCGACGATCTCGCAGATTCAGTTTTTGTAGCTAAAAACACACTTTCAAACTACATTAAAACCATTAAAAAAATACTCCCAGTTTATAATTTGGAGTATATCGTAAAGCCAGGAATAGGCATTAAAATTATCGGAAATGAATCTAACAAAAGAGAATGTATTATCAATGAAATTTATTCTCAAGATCATTTATCAATGATACTCTCTACAAGTGAGAAAACATTCTTTAATGATATAGACCTACATAATATTGGGCACATCATTATTAATATCTTCAACAAATACAAAATTGAAACAGATGATTTTAAACTAAATAATTTATCCTTACATTTCGCTTTAATGATTTCAAGAATCCTTAATGATGACTACATAAGTCTTACTAATTCAGTTGAAATTCCCGAGGAAATATACACGATCACAAGTGAAATATGTCAATCTATTGAAGAATATTTTGGTATCACAATTACCAACGGTGAGAAAAATTACATTGCATTACGTGTTCTCGCTAACATAAAATACCAAGATCAATCTATCAATAATGCAAAAATCAAATCACTTGTACAAGATATAGTCGAAACCATCTATTCAAATTATCGTTTTGATCTAAGAAATGATTCCGTTCTAAAAAATGATCTTTTTAATCATTTAAAAACATCAATGAGCATGATGGAACTCAATATAGAAAATAGGAATCCCTTATTAAACACAATAAAAACAAATTATCCTTTACCTTTTGAAATCGCAAAAACTGTATTCAAGCAGATTGATACTCTTGAATTCACCGATGATGAACTTGGATATATCGCCTTACATATCGGTGCATCAATTGAAAGATGCTTTTCAGGATCACTGAAAAAGAAATATGTTTATCTTGTATGCGGATCTGGACAAGCCACTACAAGAATGCTTGAAGCACGCCTAAATAATGTATTCGGAGATAAAATCTTCATTGTTTCTAGATTGTCCTATCATGAATTTATAACACTTAAAAATGAAGATTTTAACGGTATTGATTTCGTTATCTCTACAATACCGCTCGAGTCCACATATAGCCCAACAATTACTGTAGACTTTTCACTTCCTCAAAACGATATTGAGACTGTGTCTCATTTTATTGCTTCAATCAACCAAGGGAAATCAAAAAAGATTCAGAAATTCTTTTCTCCATCACTTTTTATACATGAATCTACTTCTATATCTAAAAATAAATTATTAGAAAAAATGAATAACATGCTTATACAAGAAGGGATTGTTGATGAAAACTTCTTAACAAGTGTATATGAACGAGAAAATCTATCCAATACCAATATGAATGAAGTTTTCGCTCTCCCTCATCCTTTAGATGTCATTGCTCTAAAAACAAAAGTTGCTGTGGCCATACTAGATAAACCTATTATTTGGAACAAAGATGAAACAATCAAAATTGTCTTTCTTCTAGCCATTAAAAAAGGTGATACTACTGACATGGAACATCTCTACGATTTATTCATTGAAGTTGTAAATAACCCCAAATTACAGCAGGGCATTATTCATTCATTGACTTACAATCAATTCATAGAAACACTAGATGAATATATAAATTAAAATGCCAAATGGAATAACTCCATTTGGCATTCTTCATAATACATTCCAAAATTGATTTTCAAATTGAGCACACTTCACAAAAATATCGCAAAGAATTTCTGCTTGATCTGTATCAAGAAATCTCGTCATCTCATTAATAAGATCAATCCAATCCTGATTAGCATCAATATATGATCCCGTAGAATAAGCATCAAACCAGTCCTTATAGAGTGAATGTTCATTATTCCCATAAAGTTTCCATGCCTTCTCGCTAACATAGGCATATCCCCATGAACATTGAAGAAGCGCAATAACGCCTCCTAACATAGTATGTTCTTCAATGACTGATTTAATGTAAGAAATATAATCTTTAATGACCGGTTTAATCTTACAATTACAAATCTCTTTTTGAGTAATACCTACTCTATTCATATAAGGAACATGTACAGAATATGTTTCATGCATCGTTTCATTGATCATCTTATCTAAATGATTAGACAAGTTCTCATGTACACACATATTCTTTAGTTTCTTTAAAATATCCAAATAATCTAATAAATAGAAATAATCTTGCATCAAGTAGTTTTTAAAACGATCTATATCTAAGACACCTTTAGCCATTTGAACAATAAAATCATTTTTTACTTCATTATCCCAAAGCGCTGATACTCTCTTAAAAAGAAGATCAGTAAACTTTAAATTATCACTTCTTCGCAATGATTGCGACATATCCACCACTCTTATACCCTTCCTGAACATCTTCAACTTCTTCATTAGTATACAATGGATTGCGAATTAATGTTTGTAAATATTGAAAATCATTAAAATTAATGCTTTTTAGCACATCAATTTTCTTTTCAGTAGAATGCCATACTCCCGATGAAGCTAACGCTAATGGATAAGGTAAAGCTGGCATTACACCATTAAGATAATCATGATCATATGTATTTAAGCTTTTTCCAAGAAGATACACACTTTCTTTAGGTACATCAAGAAGAATGAGCTTTCCATTCTTCTTTAATGCCTGTCTACATTTCTTATAAGTAGGAAGATCTACATCTTCAATAAGACCATATTTGATCACATTGACTCCCCTTTTTTTCGCAATCTCTCCCATATCTTTTGAAGGTTCAATACCTTCAATATGACGAGAATCAATATAGCTTTCAAATAAGCCACTACCACATCCTACTGAGAGGATTCTCTTGTTTTCAATATCACCTAATGCTTTCTTGAATAGTTTTAATTCACTCATAAATAAGTTTTCATTCTTCATGAACCATTCATCATACTTTTTATCATATCCATCAAATTTCTGTATCATCTTTATTCACTTCAAATAGTACATAATTATGAGCCAATGGCCCACTTCCTTTTCCTAGATCAAGCTGTGCTTCTAATGCTTTAGAAATATAGTCTTTAGCATGTTTGACTGCCTCATCTAAGCTTTCTTCTCTAGCTAAAAATGAGGCAATAGCACTGGATAATGTACACCCTGTTCCATGTGTGTTGTTATTGTTAATTCTCTTCCCCTTAAACCATATATAACTACCATCACGATAAAGAAGATCATTTGCATCATTAATTTGATGCCCTCCTTTACAAAGCACATTACAGCCATATTTCTCATAGATGATTCTTGCTGCTGTAATCATATCTTCTTCATTGTTAATCTTAATATCAGATAAAACTTCAGCTTCAGGAATATTAGGTGTAATTACTGTGGCAACAGGTAATAACTCCTTTTTTAATGTTTCAATTGCATCATCACTAATAAGCTTAGCTCCACTTGTAGCGACCATTACTGGATCTACTACTATGTTTTTAGCATGATATTTCTTTAATGAGTTTACAATCGTATGAATCAGTTCACTTGATGAAACCATTCCTGTCTTAACAGCATCAGGATAAATATCAGTAAAGACTGCATCCAACTCTAAAGAAAGAAATTCTGGTGTGGCCTCCATAATTCCACTTACCCCCGTTGTATTTTGTGCAGTCAATGCTGTTATGGCAGACATAGCATATACACCATTCATAGTCATCGTCTTTAAATCTGCCTGAATGCCGGCGCCTCCACTAGAATCACTTCCAGCGATTGTTAATGCTTTTTTCATGATTATTCCTTCTTTCTTCGCATTTATTTTATAAAGTGATAGGAAGTGGTGCCCCCAACTTGCCGCTTTTAAAAGCTGAGTAATCTTTCAGATAATAATCAGCCATCATTTTTAATTCATACTGGTTCTTTTCTCCATATTGATCAAAGACAGCTATCACAATATAGCCAGCTTCCCTCGCTGTCTTTAATGCATAAAGAGAATCTTCAAAAACCAATGTTTCTTCTTGTAAAACATGAAGATAACGTGTAGCTTCATCATAAATATCTGAAGAATGCTTGCTTTTTCCTATTTCACTTGTCGTAAATATTTTTTCAAAATATTCATATAGACCATTTCTTCTTAAAGCTTTTTCAACTTGAACACTATCACTGCTTGTAGCTGCTACAATCTTGATACCTTGTTTCTTAATAAATGCTAAAAGCTCTTTAGCACCATCTTTTTCATGAACTTCATTAACATAGAAGTTCTCAATCATATTCTTGATATCTTCTACAATCTCAACACTGCTTTTTTCTACATGATAATGTTCACTAAGATACCTTGCTCCTTCTTCCATACTCATAGAAAACAAGATATCATTAAGACCTTTTTCAGCTTCTATCCCTATAGAACTTAAATAACGTTTTCCTAGATCATTCCACATTTCCATTGAATCTAGAATCACACCATCAATATCAAAAATAGCTCCCTTAATCATAAAGTGCCTTTCTTGTTTCTTTCTTAAGATCAATAGCTGCTTGTTTAATATCTTCTTTACCAAAGATAGCACTAATGACCGCAATACCGACAATACCGCTGCCAGAAAGCTTATGGACATTTTCTTTACTAATACCACCAATCGCAATGACGGGGATAGATACCGCCTCACATATCTCTTTTAATATTTCAAAAGAAACATCTGATGCATCATCTTTTGAACTTGTAGGAAATACAGCACCTACTCCTAAATAATCAGCACCACCTTTTTCAGCACATAATGCCTCTTCAACACTTGAAGCAGATACCCCAATGATTTTTTCTTCTCCTAAAATACGACGTACATCTTCTACGTTCATATCATCTTGTCCAACATGTACACCATCCGCATTTATTTTTTTGGCAATATCCACGTTATCATTAATCACAAAGGGCACATGATACGCTTCACATAATGACTTAATCTCTTTAGCTTCTAATAGAAACGTCTCTTCATCTAAAGTCTTTTCTCTTAATTGAATAAAGGTAACTCCACCATCTAGACTTTCTTTCACATCATCATAAAGGCGTCTTCCATTTAACCAATGACGATCCGTTACCCCATAAAGCAATAATTCATCGTACATCGTATTTAGCTCCTTTATTTAAAGTCTCTTCATCCATATTAAAGATGGCATCAATAATACGATTACGATATGTCGCATTACCATCTCCATCTTGCATATGATTCCAGGCTATTTCACCAGCTAATCCCATCATACAAACTGAAGCAGCTGCTGCTTCTAAAGGATTCTTATTGGCGATAAGAAATGCGGTCATCATACCTGATAACTGACATCCTGTACCGGTAATTCTGCTCATTTCTTTACGACCATTTCTTATGACAAAACATCTTTCTTCATCACTTACTAGATCAATGGCACCGGTAATCGCAATAATAGCACCTGTCTTTTTTGCAAATGATTTTACAAATAATATAGCTTCATCAAGATTGTCTTCTGTAATGACATCGGCTATGTCTGCATCGACACCCTTGGTCGTTCCACTTCCCAGTGCCAATGTCTTAATTTCTGAAATATTTCCTCTGATTACATCGAATTTGATTTCTTTCAATAAATTCAACGCCGTGTTGGTACGCAGTGCGGAAGCACCAGCACCAACTGGATCTAATAAAACGACATGATGTAATTCATTAGATTTCTTTCCTGCAAGAAACATTGATTGAATGCTTCTTTTGTTTAATGTACCAATGTTGATATTAAGGCCACCACAGATGGATGTAATATCTTCTACCTCTTCAGCTTCATCAGCCATAATCGGACTAGCACCACATGCAAGCAATACATTGGCAACATCATTTACTGTGACATAATTGGTAATGTTATGGACTAGTGGTACATTCTTTCTGACCTTGTTTAAATTTTCCCCCAGCATCTTTTTTCTCCTTATTCTTCCAACAAAAAAGCAGATATACCAACTCTGATATATCTGCTTATACGCAAAAAAACTCTCGCACAATGATATCCCTACGTTGGCATTATCCAAATCAGGTTATGGGTCCGAGCTCTTGTTACTCTCGTTCTCAGCCTGCCTTACAAGCTCCCCTGTTGTTGGTAATAGACTATCATCATATTGAAAATTATGCAAACGTTTTCTTAATAAAAAAGAGCATCCAAGGATGCTCTTTACATTAATCATTAATATTCTTCATTGCAGGGAATAAGATAACTTCTCTGATAGTATCCTGACCAGTCAATAACATAACTAATCTATCAATTCCCATACCCATTCCACCTGTTGGTGGCATACCATATTCTAAGGCTTCTACATAATCCATATCCATTTCGTTGGCTTCATCGTTACCAAGTTCTCTTTCTTTTAACTGGTTAGCGAATCTTTCATACTGATCAATTGGATCATTTAATTCAGTAAATGCATTTGCATATTCATTACCACAAATGAATAATTCGAATCTCTGAGTGAAACGAGGATCTTCTAGGTTCTTCTTAGCTAATGGAGAAATTTCAATTGGATGACCATATACGAATGTTGGTTCTACAATAGTTTCTTCTACATACTTTTCAAAGAATGCATTGATGATATGACCATAAGCGAAATGTGGTTCAACTTCAATTTCATGTTCTTCTGCTAACTTTTTAGCATCTTCAAATGACATATGTTCATTGAAATCAATACCAGTCTTTTCCTTAATTGCATCAGTCATAGAGATTCTCTTGAATCCTGGTGCTAATGAAATCTTGTGTCCTTTATATTCAATATCATAAGTACCATTTACAGTCATAGCTGCATTGGCAATGATACCTTCAGTTAAGTCCATCATACCTTCTAGATCAGAGAATGCTTTATAGACTTCAATTGTAGTAAATTCAGGGTTATGAGTTCTATCCATACCTTCATTTCTGAATAATCTACCAATTTCATAAACAGCATCCATACCACCGACAATTAATCTCTTAAGATTTAATTCAGTCGCAATTCTTAAATAGAAATCTGAATCTAACGCATTAAAATGTGTTACGAATGGTTTAGCTGCTGCCCCACCAAGAATGTTATTCATGATTGGTGTTTCAACTTCTACGAAATGTTTAGAATCTAAGTAGTTCTGGATAGATCTAATGATCTTAGGTCTAGTGAAAGCAACTTTTCTTGCTTCTTCATTCATGATTAAGTCTACATATCTTCTTCTAAAACGTTCTTCAGTATCAGTTAAACCATGGAACTTTTCAGGTAAAGGTCTTAATGCTTTAGATAAATGAGTATATTCATCAACACGGACAGTTAATTCACCCATGTCAGTTACCATTAATTCCCCTTTAACACCAATGATGTCTCCAAGATCTCCACGTTTAACGATTTCATAGATCTCTTCTCCAACAACATCTTTTCTTACATAAAGCTGAATGCTGCCATCACGATCTAATAGATCCATGAAACATACTTTCCCTTTACGTCTTCTTCTAATGATACGTCCTGCAATCTGTACAGAGACTTTCTTTTCTTCTAGTTCTTCTTTAGTGCATGAACCATATTCTCTTCTAATATCTGATGTATATGTTTCTACATCATACTTCTGTCCAAATGGATCAATACCTAAGTTTGCTAATTCTTCTAGTTTCTGTCTACGTACCTGTTCTTGCTGAGTGAACTTTCTCTTTTCTGCCATGTGTTTCTCCTTTCAATATAAAAACTCCCGTCCAAAGGGACGAGAGCATCGTGGTACCACCCTAATTCACTGTATTGCTACAGCCTCTTAGACCTTAACGCGGTCACACGTTATCTTATCAATCTTTATATCCAAGATACGGCTCCTAGTCTTTATTCATTTTACCTTTACTATCTCTTTACACCATCCAGAGACTCTCTTTAAGCAAGTATAAAACTACTCTTCTATTCATCGCCTTTGCGTGTCACATTATATCTATTTTATACTGTATTTGTCAAGTTTTTTACTTATCATTCAAGATAGAATAATAAACCAGATCACAGTAGCTTCCATCTTCTTTCACAATCGCATCTCGAGATGTCCCCTCATATACAAAATCAAGATGTTCTAGAACCTTCCTTGAAGCTTCATTTTCTTTCTCAAAAGAAGCATATATTTTATGCATTCCTACTTCTTCAAATAGAAATCTCACCACTTCTTTTCCTGCTTCACTCGCCAATCCATTATTCCAATATCTACTTGAAATACCATATCCCAATTCAATACTGCTATTAAAGAGATTAAAATTAAAACCTGAGATAGTCCCAATGATTTCATCATGATAGACTATCACCCATCCAAAGAAGAAAGGATCATCATATTTATCAATATTCCATTTTATAAACTCTTTAGTATCCTCATAACTGCTATAAGGATTCCATGTAATATACTTATTAATTTTTTTATCACTACCATAGTTTTCATAGAATGGCTTTATATCTTCTTCTTTAAAACGTCTTAATACCAATCTCTTTGTAAAAAGAGATTTTGTCCCTAATTCTTTCATATATCCCCTTTTGCTAATTCATCAAGTATAACTTCAAACAATAGTGTTCCCACTAAATTAAACATCAGTCTAGATCTAAGTTTTTCATGTTTCTTTATTGTATCATACACGTAAATAACACCATCACTAAGCTGTGATAAATACGTGTTGCCTAAACTTGTAATAGAAAGAATCCTTGTACCGTTCTGTTTTGCTGCATAGACAGACTGATTGACTTCTTCTGTTCTTCCTCCTAAAGAAAATACAATGATAACATCTTCTTTTGTAGAAATATCCGCAATACGTTTAATGCTGTAATGTTCAAAGTAATCATTGGACCACAAGTTCACGAGTTTTAATTTTCTATTAAAGTCACTCATGGCCATATAGCTTGAACCTACCCCAATACAGAAGATTCTTCTGGCATTAATAATCTGCTGGGCAAAAAAATGAAAGTCTTCTTCTGAAAGAATAGATAATGTCTGATTAAATTCTAATGTTAACTGTCCCTTTAACTCCTCAAAAGAAGATTGTGTTTTTTGTCCCTGATATTTTGACAATTCCTTAGATAAACGTAGATCATATCTTAGATCATTGAAAGTATGATACCCCAGCTTCTTGCATGCTCTTACTATCGTAGATGATGAAAGATAAAGATCTGCACTCATCTTTTTTAATGTTAATGTATCAAGATTTTCCTGTTTCATGAGATAATCAATGACTTCCTGTTCATTTAAGGATAGTTTTTCATAATGATTTTTTAACTGTTCTAAAAACATAATTCCTCCTCAGTCATTTTTTACCCTTCAAGAAAAAAATATTTAACTGCGTAAGAATATTCCAAAACCCTTTATTCAAATAATAGTTTGATAGAATATGAATGTCAAATTCAGAAAGGAAAAATATGTTTGTAGAAAGGGGTTTTTTATTTATGAAGAAAAATAAATTCATATCTGCGTTTGAACAATTTGGACGTTCTTTCCTCTTGCCAGTATCTGTACTTCCTGGTGCTGGTATCATCAAAGGAATTGGAACTGCGTTCACAAACTCTAACACTCTGGAAATGTTTCCGGTTTTAAACAATGCTATTTTCCAGTTTGTCATGAAGTTCTTGATTGCCTTGGGAGATGCTGCTTTTGATAATCTTCCAGTCATCTTTGCGGTTGGTGTAGCTGTAGGTCTTGCTAAACGTGAAAAAGGATCTGCTGCTTTATCTGGTTTACTAGGATTCTTAGTTATGCATAATATTCTTAACTTCCTATTAAGTGCCAGCGGCAAGCTTGTAGATACTACCGGAATGGAATCTACACAGGCAAAATTAGCTTTAGCCAATGCCATGCAGACAAAAGTGCTTGGTATTCAGACAATGGACTTAAGTGTCTTTGGTGGTATTATTGTTGGTATTACCGTCTACTTTGTCCATAAATGGGCAGTTAAACAGGAATTGCCTGCAGTCATCGGTTTCTTTAGTGGACCACGTTTTGTCCCTATTGCCACAATGCTTTGCATGTCAGTCGTTTCTGTTGTAATCTTCTTTGTATGGCCTATCGTTCAGACAGGCATCAGTATCATGTCAGTTGCGATCTTAAAATCTGGTCCAGTGGGTACTTTCCTATATGGTCTAGTTGAAAGAGCCTTATTGCCATTTGGTTTACATCATGGATTAAACTGGCCAGTTCGTACAACTGAACTTGGTGGCTCATGGATTATCAATGGTGAACATGTCGTAGGAACAGTCAGTGCCTACCTTGCTTCTCTTGCAGATCCTAAGATTACTGCTATTGATCCAACAATCACTCGTTTCAATGGTGGTAAGTTTGTTTACTTCATGTTCGGTCTTTCTGGTGCAGCTTATGCAATGTATAAATGTGCTGATCCTGAAAAGAGAAAGATTGCTGGATCATTATTATTCTCAGCAGCTGCTACTTCATTCTTGACTGGTATTACTGAACCAATCGAATTTACATTCTTGTTTGTAGCACCTGCTTTATATGCAGTGCATGCAGTATTGGCAGGTTCTGCTTTACTGGTAATGCATCTACTTGGTGCTGGGGTAGCTACTCCTACGGGACACGGCTTTATCAATCTTGTCATATACGGTGTTCTTCAAGGAGCTAAGACCCACTGGTGGCTTGTCTTTATTGTTGGAATACCTTACTTCTTCATCTACTATTTCGTCTTCAAGTTTATGATTTTAAAATTCAACTTCAAGACACCTGGTCGTGAAGATAGCGGTGAAGTTCACCTTGCCTCTAAGAAAGAAGCACGTGAAAAGATTGGGGTTCAGATCCAGCAGGTTGGAACTGATGAACCTCAGGAAGTGAAATCATCTTATCCACCAATTGATTTCTCTAAGCTTTCTAAAGAAGAAAAGACTCATGAACTTGCTTTACGTCTCATTGAAGCTCATGGTGGTCCAAGTAACATCACTGATGTCAATGCCTGCATCACTCGTCTTCGTATTGATGTAAAAGATAAATCAGTTGTCGATAAAAATACCATTACATCTCAGCTTGAAGCCATGGGATTTGCGGAAAATGGAATGCAGATGCAATCCATCTATGGAGCTTACGCCAATGTTCTTAAGATGGAAATTCAGGAAATCTTAGGCATTGGAGAATAATAATGTCACAAAAGATACTATGCGTTACTGATCTTGATGGTACCTTTATCAAGGATTCAATCAGGATCAGTGATGAAGATCTTCAAGCCTATCGTAAGCTAAAAACCTTCAGTGATTTCTCTATTGCGACAGGTCGTTCCATTAAAGAAATCGACTATATTACCCACAATAAGGTTTCCTCGAATCACTTCATTGCCTTCAATGGAGCGCTAATTGAAAATCAGAACCATAATATTCTCTTTAAGAAATGTATCCCACCCGTCACCGTTAAAAAAATACTTCATTTCTTAAAACAAGAAAAGCTGATCTTTGATGCCCTTGATGGCAATGAACGCATTGGCAACTTCCATCATGAACATCCAGAACGTCTTTGGAATATGGAACTTAAGACTCCTGCTGATCCTTTCCACGCATTAGAACATCTTTCAATCTACAAGTTCAATGTTAGACCTGAAAGAGCACAAACATCCACTTATGTAAAAAAACTTAAAGATACTCTCCCTGAATGCGAAGTGTATCAATCAGGAGGAACACGAATTGAGATTACAGCGAAGAATGTTTCAAAAGGCGAAGCCTTAAAACATATTTCAAGAGACTATGATCTCATCATAGCCATCGGCGATTCTGGAAATGACATCTCCATGTTTGAAGAAGCCTCCCTCTCTTTCTGCATGTCCCATGCTCCAGAAAATGTAAAGGTTCATGCCACATATGTCGTTGATAGTTTTAATGAAGCTGTTGATCACATTTATGAGCTATTAGCACAATCTAGAAAATGTGCTCATACTCCCTTACCTATCTTATAAAAGCAAAGGCTCCAAGAGGAGCCTTTACTTATTTTTGTAGATTGTTTATATTATAAATAAAGGAGAGGTTTTCATGAAGAAATTATTCGCATTATGCCTTGTCTTTTCTCTTCTTCTTGTAGGATGCAGACGTACTAATGACATTCATGTATCCACTAACAAGACAACTGTTAAGAAAGCGAAGAGAAAGACAGCTACCAAGAAAAAAACAACTACTAAGAAAAGTGCTTCTACGAAGAAAAGTACAAAAAAGAAAACTATTAAGAAAAAGACTGTGGTGAAAAAGAGTACAAATGCTAATTACTATATCTGCATTGATGCTGGACATCAAGCGAAAGGAAACAATTCTCTTGAACCAGTAGGTCCAGGATCTAGTACGAAGAAACCTAAAGTTTCTTCTGGTACATCTGGAGTGGCTACGAAAAAAAGTGAAGCAAAACTTAATCTAGAAGTTGCTTTAAAGCTACAAAAGGAACTTGTAAAACGTGGATACAAGGTGCTGATGATTCGTACTACACAGAATGTCGATATTTCTAATGCACAAAGAGCCATCAAAGCCAATAATGCAAAAGTTGATGCAACTATACGTCTTCACGCTGATGGATCTACCAATCGCAATATGCACGGATTCTCAATCCTTCAGCCAGGATATAATAATCGTTATATGAATAAGCAGATCATTACAAAATCACGTCAGCTTTCAGCATGTGTAAACAAAGCTTTTGCCTCTGCCACAAATGCGAAAAATAACGGTCTCTCAACGCGAAATGATATGACTGGGTTCAACTGGTCCAAGGTTCCAGTTACACTCGTAGAAATGGGATTTATGAGCAATCCAAGTGAAGATCGTCTATTAAGCACAGAAAGCTACCAGAATAAAATGGTACAAGGCATCGCTAATGGACTAGATAACTACTTTAAAAAAGTGTGAGTACTCTCACACTTTTTTAGTAGTCAAAAATTGTCATTTGTTTATCAATAAATGATTCCTGCTTAGCTTCTCTTATATGATCACTCTTTTTAATATGACCTACTAGAATAGGCGACTTAGGATCATGATGTCGCATGTTTCTTTTTACTTGCATCATATCATCATTTGCGTAACAGTATAGACAGCCATGTCCACAAGTATTATAGGAACCAATATCATTGCCAAGAATGCATCGACACCCTTCTCTTGCATTGTCCAATCCTGTTGGCCAATGCAAGTGTAGACCTGTAAAATGTTCCATTTCTTCTTTAGTAGAACATCCTGATACATCAATATTGTAGTCGATTAGAAAATCATCATTCTCAAGACATGTACGAAGACGTACATGATAGCGGTCCGCTATACTCTTGAATGCTTTCGCAATCTTTTTCTTATCGCTTAAAGAAACTTCCTGTACCCCTGGAAAGTTTCTTACTGTTTTTTTATATAGATCAATGTAGCTAAAGATACATTGATCTATATAAGGAGAAAGTCTTTTACACATTTCTTCGAAGATGTGAATATGATAATCCACTGTATATTTCTCACTGATGAAGATGGGATCATAACGCCAAGCGATAGCTTGTTTCCCTACTTTCGACGAAAGAACTTTAATTGCATCTATGATGCGATTTTTATTAGGAACATGGGGTTCTATCTCTTTTCCATAGGGAGTAATGGTGACTTGCCAGACGGTATGGTAAACATCGAGTTCATCAAGATACTTTAACATTGGGATAGGATTCTTCGTGCAAAATTGGATGATATCTACCACTTTAGGAGAAAGTGAGTACTTTGTCACTAGTTCAGGATAATAGGGGTTTCTTGTATAGACAAACCCTTCACGTATACGATTCATAAACCATTCAGAATAATATCCAGGAATATCTGTTCTATTTCCAGTATTTAGTATCATGCTTCCTCCTTCTAAAAAAAGAATCAGGCTATGATTCTTTTTTTTCATATTCTAATAAGTATGTTTCATATTCTTGAAGAATATCTTCTAATTCTTTATATGTTTCAATCTTAGTCAAGGCATTCTTGATATGTGCACTTGAATGTAGACCTTTGATATACCATGGCGCATGTCCACGCATTTCTCTCATCGCATTGCGCTCTCCCATCTGGACTACAAGTCTTTTCGCATGATCTTTGCATAATGCAAATTTCTGGTGATAATCTGGATCACCACGATCTTCACCTGTTTCAAGATAATCAATCATACGCTGAATAAGCCATGGGTTACCAAGGACTGCACGTCCTACCATCACTGCATCACAGCCTGTTTCTTCTAACATTCTTTTGGCATCCTCTGGTGTTCTTACATCACCATTTCCCATTACTGGGATATTCACTGCATCTTTAACTTGTTTAATATAAGACCAGTCTGCCTGTCCTTCATAGAACTGTGAACGTGTTCTACCATGTACTGCCAAGGCGCTTGCGCCTGCTTTTTCCATCATTTTCGCAAATTCAACACAGTTGATATGTTCTTTATCAAAGCCTATTCTCATTTTAACAGTAACAGGAATATTCACGGCTTCTACAACTGCCTTAACAATATTATAAGCACGCTCAGGATCTCTAAGAAGATCACTTCCCGCATGTGCTTTTAATACCTTATTTACAGGACATCCCATATTGATATCGATGATATCACAATCAGAATGTTGCTCTACAAACTTGGCAGCTTTAACCATTGATTCAACTTCTCCACCAAATATTTGAATAGAGATGGGATGTTCATCTTCATCCACTTTTAACATATCAATTGTTTTCTGATTGCCATAACACAACGCCTTGTCACTTACCATCTCTGATACAACAAGACCTGCGCCAAATTCTTTTACTAATTTACGATAAGCCAGATTAGTAATCCCTGCCATTGGGGCAAGAACGATCTGGTGTTCTATTTCTACATCTTTTATTTTCCACATAATAATTCACCATTGTGACTATATCATATTTCTACATGAAAAGACAAATAATCAGTCTTATTGATACAATTCTCAGTTTCTGTCCTACCATTTTATTATATTTACTTGTACTATAATCGTAGATAGGAGGTCTATATTATGAAACAAGAAGAGATTGGTAAATTTATTGCCCAATGTAGAAAAGAAAAGAACTTAACACAAGCACAGTTAGCTGAACAATTAGGTGTTACAAATAAATCAATATCGAGATGGGAAAACGGAAAGACCATGATGGATCTATCTCTTTATGAACCATTATGTAAAATATTGGATATACAGGTATCCGAATTACTTTATGCCAAAAGATTAACTACAGAAGAGAAGACAAGACAGGGTGAACAATCCGCCTTACAAATTCTTGCGACTAAGAAACAATTCGAAACACTTAATATTTTCACACAGATTTTAGTAGCAGCTGGAATCCTTATTACGATTTCATTTACCAATAAATATGGTGTTAAACTCATTGATAAAATCATAATACTTTGTAGCGATATTTTGTATAGAGTTTAAATTAGTTTTAAGAATCTTCATTTTTGTAAATAATTAACAAATTAGATGATAAGTAACATTTTAATTAAAAATATTTATTTTATATTGATATATAAACATATATTTTACATTGTATCTGTTTTTTTGTTTCTTTTAAAGAAATACTTGTAATAACTATATAGATTGTTAATATAAACATATGAATATTCACTTAGATTCGCATGCGCAATTAATTCAAAAAATTTAGAAGGAAATTATGAAAAGAAACAAATTAGTAGTATTTAGTTTTATTTTTGTTCTTACTTTATTACTTTCTGCTCAAACTACTTCTGCTGCATCATTTAGAACTGCATCTGCTTATCGTACTTATAAATCAATTGTAGGACTCAAAGTATTTACTATTGGAGTTAGAGGAGATTACAAGGTTTCTAAGAAAAAAATTGTAAACTGGACAAATGCAAGAGCTGTTAATTCAACACATTATATTGGTTGGAGTTGTAAGAAAAAATCTGCTAAATGGGTACACAAAGGTGCAAAATCTTCTAAACTTCGTAATAATTCACATTTCTACTATGGACTAAACACTCAGTGGGTCAAACTAAATATCCAAAGTTATGATATTGAACTTAATAAAACTGTAAAACCATAATTGATTCATATTCTCTATATTATATCTTTTACTAATAAGTTTAAATAATGAAAAAAGGATATAGTTGTTAGAAAAATAACTATATCCTTTTTTAAATTTTTTAAGGAGGATGTTGTGAAAGAACACTATATTATTGAATCGCATAATTTAAAGAAAAGCTTTAAAGATAAGGTTGCTCTTGAAAATATCAATATTAAAATTCATGAAGGTGAATTTTGTGGAATATTTGGTAAAAATGGAGCAGGAAAATCTACATTGTTTAGGATTATTTTAGGTCTTATTGCTTCATCTGAAGGGAAAATTGAAATCAATGGCAATCCATCAATTGGGTATATGCCTGAGAATATAGCACTTTATGATCATTTAAGTGTACATGATAATATTCAGGTTACTGCTTTAAGCGCAGGAAATGAAGTATCAGAAGAAAAAATAAAGGAAATTCTTGAAAAAGTTAATCTTCCCTCACGTACACGAGCTAAAAATCTTTCATTAGGAATGAAAAGAAGATTACAGTTGGCAATGGCTACAATGTGTAAACCTGTTGATCTATTGATTCTAGATGAACCAACTAATGGGATGGATGTGAATAGTGTTCTATGGCTTAAGGATTTTCTATTACAAATGAAAAAGAAAGGCATTACTATTTTAGTATGTAGTCATTCTCTTAATGTTCTAGAAACACTTATTGATCACTACTATATTCTTGTAGATGGTCATATTGTCAAAGATGAAGACTGGAAAAGTGAACTTCATAATGAATATATTCTTACTTTTTATGAAGATATTAATGAAAAAGATTTGTCTCTTATTGAAAGTCATTTTTCTATTATTAAACAAGAAGATCATAAACTTACAGTTTACTCTGATAAGAAGCTATTAGATATTTCTCGATTTATTATTGAGAATAATCTTCCTGTAGAAGATATAGATAAAGAACATGAAAGTCTTGAAGATATCTTCTTAGAAAGTGTGATTGAACATGATTAAGCTATTAAAAGCTGAGCATATAAAGCAGAAACATGACCGAATTATTATAGGGTTATCTGTGGCCGTTTTGATTTTATTATCATTTATGATTATTTGGTCTACCTGTTTAGCAGATAGTGAATCTCATCAGGTTTTACTTGAGGAAAGTGGAAAAGCTGGACTATATGGTTTATTCTTTTTTGTTACAGTATTAAGAAGAGTTTTTTGTCTCATCTATGGCTATCATGTTATTGATATAGAATTTATTAACAATAGACAAGAATTCTTTATTAAGAATACAGGGAGAATAAGAATAATAATAGGAAAGATTATATTAGGGATGATCTTACTTTTAATCATATCATTCTTATCTTTTATTATTCCTTTTATGATATCATTAATCATTTTCCATCAATTCTCGTTGGATATAGCTCTCGCTCTTCATCAAATAGTATTTGTCTGGCTTATATCTATTGGTAGTATGTTACTAGGAATGCTGCTAAGATTTATTCTTAATGATTTTTTATTATTCACAGTCATCATCTCTATGCTAGAATTTTTCTCAAACTTTTTTCCACATCAGATTATTGATTTTTGGACAAGATGTGATGGTATCTTCTATCTTTCTCAAGCGCTTATGCCTCTAACAAATCAATTAAGGCATTTAAAGAACTACCAAATCAAATTTCCTAATTCATTTCAGTTTAAAACAGGATTATGCATATGGCTTATTATTCTTACAATAATGATTATGGTGATTATTAATATCATAAAAAGAAAGGAAATTACAAATGAATAAAAAAGTATTATATACAGTTATCAGTGTTATATTAATTGCCACAGTTGCTTTTATGATGGGAAAACAAAAACTTGTATCATCCAATGAATCTAATGAAACAATCGAATATAGCGATAAAAACGGAGAATATATCAGTTCTATTAATTCAACTTTAGATTATAGTGATAAGGGAACTTATACACAGACGTTTAAGATTCAGGAAGGTCACAGTAAATCTTTAAGTATTGCTAATAATACTTTAAATAAAGATTTTGAACTTCTATTAGAAAATAAAAATGGAAAAATTCTTTTTTCGAAGATAATCAAAAAGAAAGAAACAAGTTCTTTTGATCAGAAATATAAACAAGGTGAATATGTATTAAAATATAAACTTGTAAAAGACACAAAAGGGACAGTGGAGATTCAGATCAATGACTAAAGAAGAGAAAGCAAGTTTACTTGTTTTAATACGTAATAAGTACAATCTTTATTTGATTATAGGTACATTTATCCTATTAGGTTATGAGCTCTTTAATGATACACCAAGTCTAATGATTATTACCCCTGGTGGGTACTACTCATTTATTGCTATGATTATATGTTTTATTGTAGGAATATTTATTCCCATACTAACAGGTGCTTTTATGGGTGGCTATGAAAGAAGTACAGGTATGCTTGATTATAAACTTGTTGCACAGTCATTAAAAACATGGATAAAAACGCAGTTTACTGCAATGATCAAGTTTTTCATAGCAATACTACTATTCATGTCTTTATTAGGCGCATTTCTTGATCTCATAAATAATAGCAGTACAGGTTTTTATTTATACTATTCCATTCCTAGATTCTTAATTATTCTTTTTATATGGATATTCTGGGGAACCTTATCTTTTCTGATATCATTGCTGTTGAGAAGTCCTGCAATGAGTTTTATTATCTGTTCCGCCTATTTCTATATAGAACAATATCTCTATTTTCCATCAGGAATATTATGGAATCAAAAAAGTATTCTCCACGTTATTTTTAATGAAGATAATCTTCCTTACGGTATAGTACAATCATCTTTTCATTCTTTCTCTTCAAGTCTAATCTACCTGTCAGTATTGCTTGTTACCATTATAGCCATAATCATCTTCTATCTAAAAAATGCCTATCCTAATAAATAAATTTCCGAATATGAAAATAATGTATGCGTTTTCTTTTCAGGTACTATAATGTAGCTATGAGGAGACTTAATTGAGATACGACCACACCATCATTTTCATAGTCCATTTACCTTAATTAATGAAACCATCGCATTCCCATCAAACTGCCTCCTCTTCTTTTAAAAACAGAGAGCACATTACGATCGTAATGTGCTCTTTTTCTTATTTCTGATCTAAGATTGTCTGAAGATCTTCTTCATTAAACTGATAAGTCTTACCACAGAACTGACATTTTACTTCAGCACCATGATCTTCATGAATCATGGCTTCTAGCTGATCACTTGGTAAAGTGATCATAGCCTGTTCAAATTTTTCTTTTGAACAATCACATTCAAAAGAAAGATCCTGTGAAGCTAAGATTTCTAGTTCATCACCGAAGATCATTTCTAGAATCTCTTCTGGTGTTTTCCCTTCGTTCAATAATTCTGAAACAGCTGGGAAGTTTTTCATTTTTTCTTCAAGATAAGAGATATCTTCTTCAGTAGCTTCTGGTAGAAGCTGAAGAATGAATCCTCCACTTGATAATACAGTGTTATCGTCATCTACAAGTACACCAACTGATACAACTGATGGTACCTGTTCTGATGCCATAAAGAAGTATGCGAAATCATCTCCGATTTCACCAGTCTGTAATGGAACATTACTTGTAACTGGTTCTTTTAGTCCCATATCTCTGATGACCTGTAATGATCCCTGGTTACCGACACATACGCCAACCGCAAGTTTTCCTGAGTCATTGTATGTATAGTGAACATGAGGGTCACCGACGAAGCCTTTGATTTTTCCATCACAGTTTGTAGTAGTAAGTACTGTACCGATAGGTCCACCACCATTGATAGTGACTGTTAATTTATCATTGCTTTTATTCATAGCCCCCATCATTAATGTAGCTGACATAGTTCTACCAAGTGCAGCACTTGCACATGGCCATAAATCATGATGTTCTCTTGCTTCATTAACTAAGTTCTTTGTCGTACAGGCAAAGACACGTGTATTTCTTTTGTTGACTAAACCTCTAACTAAATAATCTTTCATGTTATTCTCCTCATCTAGATCGCAATCATCTGTATGAGCGGAATTATCATACATGCTACTAAGAGAGTGATTACGATCAGCGTTATATAACGTCTTTTCATTTGTTTCCCCCGATAAGAAAATAAAGCGCATAGCGCTTTATTTCATTTCATCTAGTAGATCATCATCTATAGAAACAGGTGTTTCTTTTACTGGTTCTTCTACTTCTTCAGTATTATCATCATCAAATGTTTCAGGCATTTTTCCTGTTTCATAAAGTGCTGTAATCTGTTCAGCATTTAATGTTTCATTTTCAAGCAATGCATTAGCGATAAGTTCAAGCTTATCTTTTTGTGCATTGATAATATCAGTTGCTTGTTTATGAGCATCTTCAATAATCTTTCTTACCTGCTGATCAATTTCAAAGGCAATCTGACTTGAATGGGTATTGCTTAAACGAGAATAATCTCTTCCTAGGAAGACCGCATCCTGTCCACTATCGTATTTGATTGGTCCTAATTCAGACATACCTAATTCAGTAACCATCATACGAGCAATTCGTGTTGCCTGTTCAATATCGTTATGAGCACCGGATGAAATATCTCCGAAGAAGATTTCTTCAGCGACACGTCCACCCATAAATCCAGCAATTGTAGCTAAAAGCTGAGTCTTTGTCTGGAAGTATGTTTCTTCTCTTGGTGTCATTAAGTTATAGCCACCAGCTTCTCCACGAGGAACAATAGTAACTTTCTGTACCTGGTTAGCATCTTCCAATGTTAACCCGATAATCGCATGTCCAGATTCATGATAAGCGACAAGTTTTCTTTCTTTTTCAGTATATTTTCTTGAATGCTTAGCTGGACCACCGATAACACGGTCAATTGATTCATCCACATCATCCAATGTGATAACTGAATGACCCTGTCTTACTGCTAATAATGCAGCTTCATTTAATACGTTTGCTAATTCTGCACCAGAGAAACCTGGAGTTCTCATCGCAATATTTTCAAAGTTTACATCAGGTGCAAACTTCTTATTACGTGCATGCACCTTAAGGATAGCTGCTCTTGCACGCTTATCAGGATTTGATACCATAATCTGACGGTCAAAACGACCTGGTCTTAATAAGGCTGGATCAAGAACGTCAGCACGGTTTGTAGCGGCTAAGATGATAACACCTTCACTACCTTCAAAACCATCCATTTCAACTAATAACTGGTTAAGTGTCTGTTCACGTTCATCGTGTCCACCACCGATACCAGAACCTCTCTGTCTTCCGACAGCATCGATTTCATCGATGAAGATAATACATGGTGCATTCTGTTTAGCGTTCTTGAACATATCTCTAACACGTCCAGCACCAACACCGACGAACATTTCTACGAATTCAGAACCTGAGATAAAGTAGAATGGAACATTGGCTTCACCGGCAACTGCTCTTGCCAATAATGTTTTACCTGTACCTGGAGGCCCAACCAATAGGACACCTCTTGGGATCTTAGCACCCATGTCTACGAATTTCTTAGGATTTTTAAGGAAATCAACTAATTCAGTTAATTCTTCTTTTTCTTCATCAGCACCAGCTACATCTGTGAAACGAGTCTTTTCGTTCTTTTCAAGCTTAGCTCTAGAATTACCGAACTCGAATGCTTTCGCATTACCACCAGCAGCTCCACTGAAGTTTCTAAAGATAAAATACATTGCTCCAATAAGAATGACATATGGTACTACACCAAGAATAAAATTCCATACCATAGAATTTTCTTCTTTGTTTTCATAGTCAATCTTTGCAGAAGAATATTTATCCTTGATCTTCTGATTAAGTGAATCTATTTCCTGTTCAGTCTTAGGAATAATAGTCTTAAATTTGTTTTCTTTTGTCTTTCCATTTGATTTTGAAGTATAAGTACCTTCTACATTAACAATGTAAGTACCTGGCGTCAAAGTCATCTTAGTAATCTTCTTATCTTTGCTTTCTACAACAGATACAAATTCACTATATGACAATGAATCAGATCCACCCACACGATTAAGTGCAGGAATAATGGATGCCAATAGTACCAATACTACAAACCAAGGTAAAATAGCTTTAAATAAATTCTTGTTTTTACCCATAAGTATCTCCTATTCTATTGTGCATAAACCTCTTCTTTAAGAATTCCTACATATGGCAAGTTTCTGTATTTTTCATCATAATCCATACCATATCCAATAACGAAAGCATTAGGAATTTCAAATCCGACATATTTTGCCTGGATTGGATATTCTCTTCTTTCCTGTTTATTTAATAAAGTCGCAATTTCAACACTTGCAGCACCTTTTTCTAGCAACATGGCTCTTACAGTATGAAGAGTTTTACCAGTATCTAGAATATCTTCAATAATTAAGATATTCTTTCCTGTAATATCGATATCGATATCTTTTTTCACAATAACATTACCTGTTGATTCAACTCCGTCATAAGAACTTACGTCCATAAAATCAAATTCAACATCTAGATGAATATGTTTAGCAAGTTCTGCAAAGAAAGGAACAGATCCTTTTAATAAACCTACAAGTAACACATTTTTCCCTTTATAATCTTTTTCAATGACTTCAGCTAATTCTTCACATCTCTTTGAAATCATTTCACCTGAAAATAAGATTTCTTTACAATCCTTATGCACAATTAATTCCTCCTATAAGTCTTCATTTTATCACAAAAAAATAGGGATTAATAGACAAATACCCTTTTCTTTTTGCAATTTCAGGGACCAATAAAACTTCCCCTTTACAATTTAATACAACCGGCCAGATTCTCCTTTGATTCTTTGGAATCTTAGCATCAATAAACAGTCTTGAAACCTTCTTTGTCCCACCTGCAGTCACAATACGATCGCCTGGTTTCATGTTCCTGATTGTCAAAGGAAAATCCTCTTCTTTTACAGGAATGCCACTATTTAATGACCCTTCGCTCTTAATGGAAAAATACTCACATTCAAAAGTTTCTCCTTGATTTATTTGATATGAGTATTCCTCAACCGCACTGTGTAATTGTATAGTTATATTATTGTACTCTTTTATGAACAAAAAATGAATAGGTAAATTCATTTGTATATTCGGTTTTTCACTCTTTATTTGTTTTTTTATTTCTTCTATCAATGATCTACCGATCATTGTAGAAGGTATGCATTCTTCAAGTAAAGCATACAGAAAGGTATCCATTAAATGATCTTCTACAAGATGAAAATCAATTTTTCCTTGTTTATGATAAAGATCAAGATATCCTTGAATAGCTTCTTCTTTCTCTTTCTGCTTACAATTAATATCCTGTGCTCTTTGATACAATGCTTCCTTTTCTTCTTCACTATAAGTATTTAAGATCGTATTGCGTACACGATCTCTTTCAAAATCTACACCAAAGTTAGTATAGTCATCATGAAAGGTGATTCCTTTCTCTTCACAGTATCTTCTTAAATCCTTTTTACGACAAGATAAGAACGGCCTGATGATCTTCATGCCCATCACCTGACTTACTTCCTTGATGCCAATAAAATGGCTCTGTGAGCCTCTATTTAATGACATATAGATATTCTCTAAGACATCATCATGATGATGTCCTAATACCACAGCATCCGCTTTATATTGACGCAGTAAGTCCTTATAGAAAAGATAGCGCACTTCTCTCGCCTGTGACTGAAAGTTTCCTTTTCCTTCATGATGTTCTACTTCTTTATAAGCAAACTTTATTCCATATTTTTGACAGTAATCATGAACAACCTGGTAATCAATATCTGTATCATTTCGTAGATTATAGTTTACATGAGCTACAATACAATGAAACCCTTCTTTTCTTAAGCAATCAAGAAGAGCCATAGAATCGCATCCTCCTGATACACCTACAATATAGGTTCTATCATGATGTAATAATGTCTTATTTAACATACATGCCTCCTAATAAAAAAAGGGAATCATCAAGATCCCCATCCATTTGTCTGTGTTAATCTTTTTATCACCAGACGTGTCTCTATTATTTCTATTATTGCCATAATAATCAATAATATACCAATTATCATAGTAACGCTTAATAGAGAAGATAATGGATGAAGAATCATGATTCCAGCAAATAGTATTTCTACTACAGCTTCAAGAAATAAGAAAGCCCATTTGACTTCTAATGTTCCCACTAACATAAATGAAACCTGAATCTTTACGAGAGCTTTCATCACAATCCAAATCGCAAATACAAGTGGTAGTACCATCATGATATGCATAGGATCAATGCCCATGACTAATCCTAGGATGATGGAGAAGACTCCTATCAATAAATCACTAGAATATGGTCTTAAATGGGCATCTAGGAAAGCATAATGAATAAGGTGGTAGACACCATCTGCTACTAGAAAGCAGCTAATGATGGTAATAAGAAGACTCATCATCTTGAATGGAAATAAGACCATAATAATACCAACAATAAGCATAATAAACGCATTTACTAATGTCATTTTCTCATATGCTTTTACATACTCTTTCACTTCTTATTACCTCCCCTTAAGTAGAGAACATATCCTTCATCATGATAGAAGAAGGATTCATCAAACTTAACAAAGCCTAAATCAAGCAGAAGACGTCTTGAACGATCGTTTTCTTTGTAAATATAAGCAATAACTTTATTATGAGGAAAAGTCTCTTTAATATAAGCAAGCAAGCCTCTAACAGCTTCTCTGCCATATCCCATTCCCCAATAAACACTATCTAATGTATAGCCAATAGTAAGACAAGTCTTGCTGACGGTTTCTAGATGAAGATCACCAATCATAGTCCCATCTTTTAAAGTGACTGCCAACTGTGTCTTCTGCTTAGGTTCCCCTTCATAAGGATGATTTAATGTATAAGTTACAAGGTTTCTCGCTTCTCTTTGCGAAAAGCGTGTCCATGATTGAAACTTTGATACTTCTTTCTTATTGCGATATTCATGAAGTCTTACTTCATCACCTAAGCGAAGCGTTCTTAATATCAATCGCTCTGTCTCAATGTTCATCTTTTAGATTATGATAGATAAATAACATTCTATCTTTCCCATTCATATCTTTGATAATTTCAAATGGGGTATCTCCAAAATATTCATGAACAGCTTTTTCCATGATTTCTCTTTGGTCAAAGCCCATTTCAAATCCTAATAAAGCTCTATCCTTGATTACTTTTTTTACATCCTTAAAGATTTTTCTGTAGAAATATAAACCATCTTCTCCACCAAATAAGGCTACGTGAGGTTCATTATCCTTAACCATAGGATCAATATTTTGATCTTGTGGGATATAAGGTGGGTTAGATACAAAGACATCTACTTTTACATGATGATCAATCAAAGGTTCAAGCATATCACCTGCATAGAATGTTACATTTGCACCTAGATCATCATTATTCTTTTTAGCAACTTTCAATGCCTCTTCACTAATATCAGTAGCGACAACTTTAGCTTTTGGTACTTCTAGATCTAATGAGATACCAATAGCTCCTGAACCTGTTCCTACATCACATAGATCTATTTCTTCTTGATCTTTGAAATAATCATCAATACGATATAACAACTGTTCTACTAATTCTTCTGTTTCATATCTAGGAATAAGAACATTCTCATCTACTGAGAATTCTCTAGAAAAGAAATATTCTTTTCCTTTGATATACTGTACAGGTTCTCCATTCAGATATCTTTCTAGATATTCACTGTATGTCTTATAGATATCTTCTGGGACTTCTTCATCCATTTTAAGATAAAGTTCATGTGGCTGTAGATTAGAAACATGATAATAAAGTACCTTTGGAACATTGCAGTCCTTATTATTGGCATCTAGTTTTTCTTCTGATTCTTTGATCAATTCTCTAATAGTAGGCACTAGTTCTGTTCTCCCTCTAATTTACGTTTCTGATCTTCATTGATTAATGCTTCAATGATATCATCAAGTTTCCCTTCCATAATCTTATCAAGCTGCTGAATAGTAAGCCCAATTCTATGGTCAGTCACACGATTTTGTGGGTAGTTGTAAGTTCTGATCTTTTCAGCACGATCTCCTGTACCCACTTTACTTTTACGTTCTGCACCAGCTTTAGATTCTTCAATTTCTCTAAAATGTTCATATACACGTGTTCTAAGAGACTGCATAGCCTTATCACGGTTATCATGCTGAGAACGACCATCCTGACTTGTTGCGACAATTCCTGTTGGAATATGTGTAATACGTACGGCAGAGTCAGTCTTATTGATATGCTGCCCTCCGGCACCAGATGATCTGTAAGTATCAATTCTTAAATCTTTTGCTTCAATCTGTACATCTACTTCTTCTGCTTCAGGCATTACAAGCACTGTTGCTGTTGAAGTCTGAACACGACCCTGTGATTCAGTCTTAGGTACACGCTGTACACGGTGTGAACCTGATTCATATTTTAATTTAGAGTAGACACTATCACCTTTTACACTAAAGGAAATAAGCGAGTACCCTCCTGCTTCACTTGTCTGTGCTTCTTCAATTTCAATCTTCCATCCCTGGTTTTCAATATATTTAGAGTACATTCTAAATAAGTCTCCAGCGAAGATATTACCTTCATCTCCACCTGCAGCACCACGGATTTCAATAATAACGTTCTTTCCGTCATTTGGATCCTTAGGAATCAATTCAAGCTGAATACGTTCTTCTAGTTCTGGTCTTTTCTTTTCTAGCTCTTCATATTCCATCTTAGCCATTTCTTTAATATCAGGATCACTATCACTAAGCAATAACTTAGATTCTTCAATTCCATCCAATAGCTTTTTATATTCTTTATACATGCCATAAGCTTTTTCTAAAGAACTCTGTTCCTTAGATGCTTCAGTCATTCTTTTTACATCATTTGCAATGTCTGGATCCATGAGAATTTGTGTCAATTCATCATATCTTTTTGCGACTGTTTCAAGTCTATCTAATAATGTGTTCATAACTTCTCCTCCAAATTCTTACCTATTATAATATATAATTATGCATTGTGCAAAATGATTTGAAAAAACGGTATTTTTTTAAAATGAGAAAATATAAGACAAACATATTAAAAATGTTCTATGATGATACAAGGAGGTAACAACAATGATTAAAGCAGTTATTTTTGACATGGACGGTTTAATGATAGATAGTGAACGTGTCACATTCGAATGCTATCAGGAAGTATTAAAAGAAATGGGATTAACAATGAGTCAATCATTCTATATTTCTCTTCTTGGAAAACCAATTCCAGGCATTCAAACTCGTTTTTATGAAGAATATGGGGAAGATTTTCCTATTAATGAAGTCATCAAAGCTACTCATCAACTAATGGCAGAACGCTTTGAAAAAGAAGGTGTCCCAATTAAAAAGGGACTCATTTCCCTACTTGATTATCTAAAAGAACATAACTATAAAACCATCGTTGCAACCAGCTCAACAAGAGATCGTGTCGATTCCATCTTAGCCAATGCCCACTTAACAGACTATTTTGATGCATCCATCTGCGGTGATGAAGTCACACATGGAAAACCTGACCCAGAAGTTTTCTTAAAATCATGTGAAAAACTCCATGTATCCCCTGATGAAGCCATCGTCCTAGAAGATAGTGAAGCAGGAATACTATCTGCTTATGATGCCAAAATCAAAGTCATCTGTATTCCTGATATGAAGTATCCAGAAGAGTCCTATGCAAAAAAGACAACGCATATTCTAGATTCACTTGATGAAGTGATTCAATTTTTAAAATAAAATATTCTTCATCCTTTTCTCTATTTCTAGTATAATATGAAAGTCAAGAAGGAGTTTGGTTATGTATAATCAGTATAGAGAAGGATGGCTAGAAGTCATCTGTGGCTGCATGTTTGCAGGAAAAACAGAAGAGCTCATTCGTCGTATTAACGTATTAACTTTTGCTAAAAAGAAAATCATTGTCTTCAAGCCAAAAGTTGATAACCGCTATTCAGAAACAGAAATCGTTTCTCATGCCGGGGCACATGTGCCTTGTATTGTCGTTGACAAGGCCGCTGATATCCTCGAATATATCGAAGAAGATACAGATGTGGTCGCAATCGATGAAGTACAGTTCTTTGATGAAGAAGTTGTCAATGTCTGCGACTACCTTGCAGATAGCGGACTTAGAGTCATGGTAGCAGGATTGGACAAGGACTTCCGTGGAGAACCTTTCGGTGTCATTCCTGACATTTTAACAAGAGCAGAATTTGTCACTAAGCTTACTGCCGTATGTGCTAAGTGCGGTGCACCAGCAACTCGCACACAGCGTATTGTCAATGGCAAACCAGCTTCATTTGATGATCCTGTTGTTCTTGTTGGAGCCAAGGAAACTTATGAACCACGATGCAGACATTGTCATGAAGTTATTGATAAGCCACAAAAATTTCATCAATTCAAAAAAAGAATCCAGGACTAATCCTGGATTCTTTTAATTTTCTCGAAGTGCTTTCTTTTCTTCTTTAATTTCCCAATTAATCAAAAATGTCAACAAGCCCCTTAATACAATGATAGCACCAAGAACACCCAATTCACTCCATGTTCTCGCAATGATTGTTCTAAGTACTTCGCCACCCATCTTAAATGTCAACGATAAGGCAATCCCCTGTGCCAAATAGAGTCTAACCGACTCATTCTTTCTGATCCAATAATAGAATCCCTTGACAGCAGTATAAACAAGTACACATGTTCCAAACAGTTCCAACATAAAAACAGAAATATTCGCAATTATTTCTAATATTTCATGCATATCCGCAATTAAATGAGTCATAAGCTCACCCCTTATTTATTATATAATATAAAAAAAGAAATAAGAATATATATCCCTATTTCCATTTTGATATTTTAGACACAACCTGATTATATAATTTTAAATCATCCTGATATATAATCACTGCTTCTTTACCTTTAATATCATTATAGGAATAATCCTTATTATCCTTATATGGAAAAAGACTTTCCTTCCTATCTGTATACTTTCCAAGTGCTCCCTTATTGATGTAGTACTTATTTTGATATTTACATTTCTTCAAGAATAAAACATATTCCTGTCCATCATGCATATTTAAATAGCCGTCTTCCACAAAATAACTTTGCCATGCTGAAGGTGTAGAAGGTTCATATACTTCAATAAGCTCTCCACATCTCCCCTTATAAAGCTTAGAAACCTGGAATTCTCTTAATACTGATTCAAGACGATAGCCTTCTACTTTCTTGCATGCGCCTTTTACAATCAAATCAGATGATTCATAAAGCTCACTATAGCTTGTCTTTTTATGTGTCATACTACTTTCATCAAAAGATACATGGGCATTGCGATTATAGACATCACCAAGAGTATAAGCTGGCTTGAAAGACCTCTTTGCAGCATATGTCCATCCACACATTACAAGAATACATAATACATTAAGAACAAGTAATAATTTCTTCATCATGCTTCCACCAAATTCCTATTCTTTAATAGAAGTGTATAATCAGCTAAATCCTGTAAATCTTCCACATTATGAGAAACAATCACTATCGTTTTTCCTTTTTCTTTTTCTTCAAGAACAATCTTTTTGAAGATTTCTACACCATCGTCATCTAATGAATTTGTTGGTTCATCAAAAAGAAGGACATCAGGATTTTCCATTACCGCTTGTGCAATAGCTAATCTTTGTCTCATTCCTAATGAATATTTTCTTGTACTCATATCTTTAGCATCATAAAGTCCTACTCTCTTCAAGGCTTCAAGAATAGTTTCCTTATCAATAATCTTTCTAATTGATGCAAGAAAAGTAAGACATTCCATACCTGTCATATCTTTCCAGAAGATCGGTGTTTCAATGATTGTACCAATATAAGGCTTATAAGCCTTATGGTCTTGATTATAGAATGTCACCTTGCCTTCTGTTGGCTTACTCAGACCACAAAGAAGCTTTAATAACACTGTCTTTCCAGTTCCGTTCTTCCCTCTAATAAGATAAATGGATCCATCGTTGAATTCACAATTCACTTGATCCAATATGTCATTATATCTAAATTTTTTACTTATATTTTCTAATTTAATCATAATCTTTCTCCACAGGCATCCAAATCAAAATCAAATACATAATTAAGATAAGGATGAAAAATAATGTGAAATGTATATTAAAAAATGGCTTTTGAGAAAGTCTCAATACCATATGAGATGACATAGGATTCATACTTAATAAACTGTATTGTTTTCCATACATTAAAAAGAATCCCCACGCACAAAGAAATGTCATAATCATGATATTGGCACATAATACAAATGAGCCCTCCGCAAATCTTCTGATGATTTCATATATCATCATGAAGATAAGCTCCACACAAATAACATTTACTGTAGCTAAAGGAATACTTTGCAATGAGAATGTCATTCCTTTTATCGTTCCAATTACAATTATAAGTCCCATCATGATGAATACTTCACTTATAATTAAAGACATAATTCGTCGTATGCAATATAAACGATAGCTTATTTCATTCTTCATTCTCATGCGAATAAAAAGTCTATTATCATGCATTGTCTGTATATCCATTATTGCAAAAATCATTATAAGCATATAAGGCAATAAATATTTTAAAACATATGGGATATACCAATAGAGTTCTGCCCCTTGATAAAGGCATGAAACAACCGCCTCATCCAAGGTATGTCCTTTAATAACGACAAAAATATGAATCATCATAAGTAATGTATATAAGATAAATCGTTTTCTCATACGCTCTCCTTTTCTGGACAGAGATAATAGAGAATTAACGCTATTATTGAAACAACGATCCAATAAATCATACAATTCACCATAATGTAGTGAATTCCCCATGAAGAATCATTCCAAATAATACCAAGCTGTCCTGGTGCAAATACAGAGATTGCAAAAAAGGCAAGTACAAGTGATAGAATAATACTTTTTATGTAGTTCATATTGTACACAATGACTGCTAAAGCCATAGTGTAAAATTTTTTGTGTAAATTCGTTTTGTCGAATTTTATCTGACGTTATTCAATAGACAAAAAAGGTATATTCCTTGTAGAATGATTTCTGCAAACAAAACAACCACAAAGGAGTATACCCATGAATCATTTTA